>CAZFCL010000040.1:0-8794 GCA_964517705.1 uncultured Zetaproteobacteria bacterium
GACCTATTTTTCTCAAACAGCGCCACCGCCACCTGAGATCGAGTATAGCGATCATCAATTCTCAAGCGATGCACCACGGTCGAGAGCGCATCACCATGCACAATTGGCCCATAACGATCAGATCTCGCCCAGCCATCAAAGTATTCAAGCCCCTCCTTCTCTGGAGCCTTCTCAATCGCAACCACACTCTGGTCCACGGAGTCAACAGGCTGAATTACTTTATGAACAGTTGGTAACGGCTTCTTCTCAGATGCCTGAACGGCTACTTTCTCCGCTTCAAGAAATACCGGATACTTTTTGAAATAGGCCACACGCCCATAACGAGTTTTTATGATCAGATTGAAAAAGGGTGATTTGATTACAGAAGTGGAACTGAGCTGAATGCGAGGGCCGCGATCATCGCTGCCAACATCAATTCGAATTGCACCAACAACGGCATCACGATACACCTCGAAGACTTTGTAATCAGATGTTGAGGCAACTTGAACAGATAGCTTGGATACCAGCTCACTCTCTTCAAGCCGCAGTGGAATCTCTGCGTAGAACGGCTCACCAATACGGGAGGCGACCTCTATCTTATCCAACGACGCAGCAAATACATTGGAGGTTGCCAGCTGCAGCGCAACACTCAGCCAGATCAGTCGAAAAACATACCTCGCCTGATTCATGCACCCCCCTCATTATGCTGGTCAATCAAAATTTCCGCTATTTGTACAGCATTTAGAGCTGCACCTTTACGTACATTATCGGCGACAATCCACAGATGCAAAGAGTTTGCACATGAGTCGTCATTACGAATTCTCCCTACCCAGACCGGATCAGTACCAGCTGCTTCGCTCGGCATCGGGTAGTCTTCGCCCGAAGGATCATCTACCACACATACTCCTTCCGCATCGGCCAATAACTCTCGCGCCCTGTCCGCATTCATCGGACCAGAGAAGGTAAGGTTCACAGATTCCGAGTGCCCGTAGAAGACAGGAACACGCACGGTTGTGGCGGTGACAGCAACTTCCGACTCCATAATTTTGCGTGTTTCATCCATCATCTTGCGCTCTTCTTTGGTGTAACCATCATCCATAAATAGATCAATGTGTGGAATAACATTAAACGCAATGCGGGCAGGAAGTATATCTGCATCAGCAGACTGACCATTCAGGAGCTGCACAGTCTGTTTCGCCAGTTCATCCATCGCCTTACCACCAGCGCCAGATACCGCCTGATAGGTAGAAACCACCACGCGTTCAATCGCCACATCATCATGCAGGGGTTTAAGCGCAACAACCATCTGAATGGTCGAACAGTTCGGGTTGGCAATGATTTTATTATTGCGCGCCATCTCTAGCGCATGTGGGTTTACTTCGGGAACAACAAGGCAAACACTTTCATCCATACGCCATGCACTGGAGTTATCGACCACATAGCAGCCCGCTTCGGCAAAGCGTGGCGCATATGTTTTAGATGTTTCACCACCCGCCGAAAAGAGTGCTATATCAACTCCGCTGGGATCAAACCCCTCAATATCCTGCACAACGTAATCTTTGCCCTTAAACTCGATAGTCGAACCTGCACTGCGGCTGGATGCCACCGGATAGAGCTCATCAATCGGGAAATCACGATCAGCAAGAATCTCCAGCATCGTCTGGCCAACTGCACCAGTTGCGCCCACTACAGCAACTGCATATCCACCCTCTCTTTTCGGCAAAAATGGTTCTTTGCTCACGCAAGTGCCTCCAGCTCTCTACATACAGCATCGCCCATGCCGGAGCAGCTTACAGACACGCCGCCATCGGCCAGGTCAACCGTGCGTACACCGGCATCAAGCGTATTCTCCACTGCCTGCTCTACCTTATCAGCCAGGTCACTACGATTCAGGGAGAAGCGCAGCATCATGGCTGCAGAAAGAATCGTCGCAAGCGGATTGGCCTTATCCTCTCCTGCAATATCGGGTGCGGAACCGTGAATGGGTTCGTACATAGCATGCTCTTCACCGATAGAGGCCGATGGAAGCATGCCGATGGAGCCGGTCAACATTGATGCCTCATCAGAGAGAATATCTCCAAACATATTGGTAGTCACAATCACATCAAACTGTTTCGGATTACGGATCAACTGCATCGCAGCATTATCAACATACATATGTGAAAGCTCGACATCCGGATACTCCTCCGCATGCAGCTTGGTCACCACTTCGCGCCAGTACTCAGTAGACTCCAGCACATTGGCCTTGTCGATGGAGCAGACTCGGTTGCTGCGCAGGCGTGCGGTCTCAAATGCCTTGCGAGCAATGCGTTCGATCTCACTCGTGGTGTAGGCCAATGTATTATATCCGCGCTTCTCACCACCCTCCAGCACCTCAATGCCGCGAGGCTTGCCAAAATAGATGCCGGAGACCAGCTCACGCACC
Organism: uncultured Zetaproteobacteria bacterium; assembly: GCA_964517705.1. GTDB lineage: Bacteria > Pseudomonadota > Zetaproteobacteria > Mariprofundales > Mariprofundaceae > Mariprofundus. The sequence continues at coordinate 2,405 of CAZFCL010000040.1, forward strand.
ACCATAATATCAACACCATCGATCACTTCTGGCTTAAGTGTAGAAGCATTTAGTAACTGTTTGTGAACCTTTGCCGGGCGATAGTTGGCAAACAGCCCGAGATCCTCACGGATACGAAGCAGGCCTGCTTCTGGGCGCAGTGGTTTATCCAGTGGCTCCCACTTCGGGCCGCCCACTGCTCCAAGTAGCACAGCATCTGATGCCTTAACCAGCCTCTGTGTCGCTTCTGGATAAGGGTCGCCCGCCTCATCATAACCGACGCCACCAATTGCACCCTCCTCCCAGGTCGCATTCAGGGCAAAATCACGGTTGAGCACCTCAAGCACCTTCAGTGTCTCATCGACAATCTCTTTTCCGATACCATCACCAGGCAGCACCGCAATCTTTACAGCCATATCTACTCCTTTTTACCCACCGCAGTTTTTACCGCAGAGAGAAAGTCATCCACATCCTTAAACTCACGATAGACCGAAGCAAAGCGAACATAGGCAACACCATCAAGACGACGCAACTGCTCCATGACAAAAGCGCCAACACGCTCCGCATCAATCTCTGCATCACCCTGCTCCTGCACGGCACGCAGTACAGCATTTACACCCTTCTCAAGTTGCTCTGCCGACACAGGGCGTTTTTCCAATGCTTTCTGTAGACCGGCGTGGATTTTTCCCACATCAAACGCTTGCCTTGTACCATCCTTCTTAATCACCAATGGCAGTTTCAACTCAGCCCGCTCGTAGGTAGAGAAGCGCTTGCCGCAAGCTTCACATTCACGGCGGCGACGAACAGCAGAACCATCTTCAGCTACGCGTGAATCCACTACACGCGTATCGTCGTTATCACAGTATGGGCAATACACAGGTCAAATAATTGTAGCAGCTTACTTCTTAATACTCGTAAACCGGGAACCGGTTGGTGAGCTTGTGCACTTCATCCAATGCCGCCGCATGCACAGCCGCATCTTCCGGCGCCTTCAGCACCTGAAGAATTAACTCGCCGATCAGAGATGCCTCTGCCTCTTTCATGCCCCGCGCAGTAATAACAGATGCGCCAATTCGAATGCCTGAAGTCACAAACGGTGATTCTGGGTCAAACGGTATGGTGTTCTTATTGGTGGTAATACCTGCCGCTTCAAGCGCCTCTTCAGCCTGCTTGCCGGTAATACCCTGTGGCCGCACATCCACACGGAACATATGACAGTCGGTTCCACCGGAGACGATACGCAAACCACCTTCGGAAAGGGTTGCAGCCAGTGCACGCGCATTGGCAATCACCTGCTTCTGATCCTCCTTGAACTGCTCGCCCAGCGCCTCGCCAAAGGCAACTGCCTTGGCAGCAATCACATGCATCAATGGGCCGCCCTGAATACCTGGGAAAATACGTGAGTTGATCTTCTTCGCCAGCTCATCATCATCGGTTAAAATCATACCGCCACGTGGGCCGCGCAATGTTTTATGGGTAGTAGTGGTGATGACATGCGCATGGCCAACCGGAGATGGATAAACACCTGCCGCAACCAACCCTGCGTAGTGCGCCATATCCACCATCAGAACCGCACCAACCGAATCGGCAATCTCACGCATCCGCTTGAAATCAATACCACGCTCATAAGCAGAAGCACCACCGATCATCATCTTGGGGCGGTGAATCTCCGCCATTTTTTTCATCACATCGTAGTCAATCAGTTCATTGTCTTCACGAACACCGTAGGCAATCACGTTATAGAGACGACCAGAGAAGTTAACTGGTGAACCATGCGTCAAATGTCCGCCATGTGAGAGATCCATGCCCATGATCGTGTCACCAGATTTTAATACTGCCATGTAGACGGCCATGTTGGCCTGCGAGCCGGAGTGTGGCTGCACATTGGCATGTTTAACGCCGAATATTTCACAAGCACGCTTCTGGGCCAGTGATTCGACTACATCAACATGCTCACATCCCCCATAGTAACGACGGCCCGGATAGCCTTCCGCATACTTGTTGGTCATCACCGAACCCTGAGCCTCCATGACAGCACGTGATACGATATTCTCACTGGCAATGAGCTCAAGGGTGTGCTGCTGACGCCCCAACTCAGATGCAATAGCATCCCTAACAGCACTATCGCCTAGTGGCGCATTGAAAAACTGACTCCGATCAGACATGAAAACTCCTAAAAAATAACAAAAGGCGCCAATATTATCACGCCTCTTCCTTTCTGCTCTTGGCTGCAAAAAGTCCGGTGCGCATTATGGCGAAATCAAACAGCTACGTCACCTCTGACTTCATGCGAAATCTGAGAGTTACTTTAGATGATCTACACCATCATCTTGAATAAAACGACCCGCATCAGATGCATTCATGCGTACCACCATATTAATGGTGTCATCATCATCTACACGGGAAAGTACCTTTCCTCTCTGGTAACAGAAAGCAAGCGCTCGCCCGTCACTGATATCAAGCTTCAGGGATAACTCATGCATATCCTGATGCAACCACCCGGTAAGCAGGTCAATCAGATCACCTACTCCCTCACCAGTCGTGGCAGAGAGAGCGATGCGGCTATCTGGTACAGCCTCAGCGCGATAGCTCTCCAGGCCGGGAACCAGATCCCTCTTATTCATCACCTCCACAACAGGAGGAGAAAGATCACCGGTAAGCCCTAGCTGCTCCAAGGTCTCCTCTACCACCCTGCCCTGCTCAACCAACATCGCATCAGCAGCATCACGTACATGCAGAATCAGATCTGCCTCCACCACCTCCTCCAGCGTGGCACGAAAAGCATCGACCAACTCATGCGGAAGCTCCTGCACAAAACCCACGGTATCGGAGAGCATAAGCTGTAAACCACCCTCTAGCTCCAGCTTGCGCAGTGTTGGGTCGAGTGTGGCAAAGAGCTGATCAGCCGCATAAACACCAGACTCAGTGAGCCGGTTAAAAAGAGTCGATTTTCCGGCATTGGTATAACCGACGAGGGCCACTGTAGGAATATCTCTCTTTTTACGCCCGGCACGCTGGGTGGCACGCATCTGGCGCACCTTCCCCAAATCTTTTTCCAGCGACTTTATTTTTCCACGAATCATACGTCTGTCGAGTTCAATCTGCCGTTCGCCCGGCCCACCCATAAAGCCAAAACCGCCGCGCTGGCGCTCAAGGTGGGTCCAGCTTCGCACCAGCCTACCCAGTTGGTAGTTGAGACTGGCAAGCTCAACCTGAAGCACACCTTCACGGGTACGGGCGCGTGATGCGAATATCTCGAGAATCAGGCCGGTGCGATCTACCACCTTGGCTTTCCACACCTGTTCAAGGTTACGCTGCTGCACAGGGGTCAACGGATGATCCACGAAAACCACCTCAGCCTCATTGGCATCCACCAGAAGGCGTACTTCATCAAGCTGGCCTTCGCCAAACAGTGTGCCAGCAACGGCCCTTCGAACAGTGAAGCGGCGCGAATGGACAAGGTTGCAACTACTGCTCTCTACCAGTCGATCAAATTCCTCAGCTCGTGCCTTCCACGCATGACTACCAATACGACGACTGGCAAGCTCAGGGTGCACACTAATCGCAATATCCGGCTGCTTCTCTGTTTCACTCCATGTACCACTCATCGCTTCTGTAGCACCCCCTTTATCTGCCCCTCCAATAACGCATGACTACCATGCAGTGCGTCAGGTGCCTGGTGATTAAACCACGTTACCTGCCGCTTGGCATAACGACGTGTTGCGGTAATACCGTCGGTGACCGCCTGCTCCAGGCTCAGACTTCCTTTCAAGTGATCCAGCAACTGACGATAGCCAACCGCTCGCATAGCTGGGTGTGTATCGGGCAGCTTCAGAGAGGCCAGCCACTTCACCTCATCCAACCAGCCAGCATCCATCATTGCATGAAAACGTGCTGCAAGCCGCTTGCGAAGCAGCTCCCGCTCAACATCGAGTATAAAGATGGGGCACTCAATGTCAGAGACACTCTCTGATACATCAGACTGCCACTCAGCTAGTGATCGCCCAGTGCTCTCCAGCACAGAGAGTGCGCGCATAATGCGCTGGCTATCAGATGGATCAAGACGTGCTGCCATCTCTTCATCAGATTGCTGTAACCGCTCATAGAGGGTCTTTGTCCCCCCCTCTCTCTGGAGCAGCTCAAGCTTCTCACGCACAGCATCATCCTCTGCCGGAATGTCTGCAAATCCCTCTAACAAAGCCTTGAGGTAGAAACCTGTGCCGCCAACAATCAGTGGTATGCGGCCCTGACTGTTTTCTGATCGGATAGTCTCCCTCGCCTCTTCTGCCCAGCGAGCCGCCGAGTAGAAATCGGGAAGCTTGCAGCAATCAACAAGGAAGTGGGTGATTGTGGCGCGCTCAGCCTCTGTTGGCTTGGCTGTACCAATATCGAGGCCGCGATAAAGCTGCATCGAGTCACAACAGATGATCGAAGTTTTTGCACCTTCTGCAAGCGCCATGGCCAGCGCTGATTTCCCTGCACCCGTCGGCCCCACCAATGCAACTGCACGAAGATTAATATTCGTCATTTAGCGACAACCAAAGAAATTCGCTCTACTCCCTGCGGCCAAAGAGGCGATCAAGATCATTCAAGGATAAACTCACATAGGTGGGGCGACCATGGTTACACTGTGCAATATTTGGTGTCTTCTCCATCTCGCGCAGCAACGCTTCCTGCTCCTCATGTGACAAAATATGGCCCGACTTGATGGAAGCCTTGCAGGCGCGATTTCCCAGCCAACGCTCGAGAACACGCCCTAGCCCACGGCCATCTCCCTCTGCATCCGAACCCATCAACATGCAGCTCTCTACAAGTTCAGCCACCAACTCCGTTGCAGACTCTTTAACCAGCATGGCAGGGACAGAGCGGATTGTGAAAAGCTCTTCACCACTCACCTCAACCTCAACTCCGAATGGTATCAGGGCATCACTATTATCATGCAGCCATGCTGCAAGCTTGCCAGGCAGATGTAGTGTTGCCGGCGTTAGAAGTTTCTGGCTGGGGACACGCTTACCCGCCAGCTGCTTTTTTATCTTCTCGTAGGTCATGCGCTCATGTGCTGCATGTTGGTCAATAAGGACTACACCTTCCTCTGTCTGCGCCAAAATGTAGCAGCGATGAATCTGCGCCAACGGATAACCAAGATCAGGCTGCCCCACCCTATACTCTGCCTCCGGCTCACCTACCTTTGCATGCGAGAAAAGCATGCGTTGCACCTCTCTTGGCGGCGGCGTAGAGGAGCCATGCGCGAAATCTCCAGAGGAGAAACGCGGCATGCCACTCTGCTGCATCGAATGCATCGCTTGATCAGTGGTGGTTGAAGAGACCGATTTGCCAAACTTCTCAATAGCTGCACGGATGCAGGAAATCACCCCCGCACGTACAGTCTGCGGTGACTTAAAGCGCACTTCACGCTTAGCCGGGTGCACATTGACATCGACATCCGCAGGATCAATTTCGATTTTTATGACTGCCACTGGATAGCGATCATGAAACATCACATCCCGGTAACCTGCGCGCACTGCTGCAATCAACTGTTTATCACGAATCACACGTCCATTAATCGTAAACAGTATGCGCGTAGCATCGCGATAGTGAAAAGTTGGCAGTCCCAGATGCCCGGATATCTGCATACCCTCATGAGCTATCATCATCTCGATGCTATTACTGGCAAAGTCGCAGCCCATGATTGCCACAGTACGGGCACTCTCATCCTGTGGTGCGAAATCAAAACGACTACGGCCATCCAGTTCTAATTTCATTGCTACAGCCGGGTTGGCTAATGCCAACACTCTAAATGCTTCAACCACCGCAGCTTCCTCGGTTTTATCGGTGCGCATAAAATTGAGCCGTGCCGGCGTATTCAGAAATAGATCAAGCACCTCAACCCGTGTGCCTTGCCTGAAGGCGGATGGGCGAACCTCCGTAGCAGCGCCACCATCCACACGCACCTCCACACCCTCACTGCTCCCAGCAAGCGCTGTCTGCATGCGAAAACGGGATACCGAAGCAATAGAGGGCAGTGCCTCACCGCGAAAACCGTGACTGGCGATACGGTGCAGGTCATCAGATGTTTCAATTTTACTGGTAGCATGACGCTGTAGAGAAAGTTCAGCATCCGCAGGCGACATGCCACAGCCGTTATCTTCTACCACTATCGATTTTTTTCCTGCTGATATGGTGCGTACAGCAATCTCTGTTGCGCCGGCATCCAGCGCATTCTCCACCAGCTCCTTAACAACTGAAGCTGGTCGCTCAACCACTTCACCAGCTGCAATCTGATTGGATATTTGTGAAGAAAGAATATGAATCAATGGCTTAGACATAGGTGAAGTGTGCCAAAAATATGAACGAAATAGCGAAGCTCCCAGAGTGAAAAATCACGAAAATGAGGTGGCGTAAATCTGCAAG
>CAZFCL010000041.1:0-8750 GCA_964517705.1 uncultured Zetaproteobacteria bacterium
GTTGAGAAACCGACATGTGGCGCGGACGAAATTCTAGTTCAGATCATAGCTGCAGGTGTTAACCCAATCGATACCAAGCTACGCGCTCGTGGTCTCTACTTTCCGGATGGCCTACCAGCCATTTTGGGCTGCGATGGTGCGGGTATCGTTGAAGAAGTTGGAAAAGATGTCACCCGTTTTGAACCCGGCGACGCTGTCTACTACTGCTACGGAGGGCTTGGGCAGAAGGCAGGCAGTTATGCCGAGTATGTCTCGATTCCAGAGGCTTGTGCCGCCATGAAGCCTGACTGCCTCGACTTTATTGACGCGGCGGCGGCACCTCTGGTTCTCATCACGGCATGGGAGTCACTGTTTGATCGTGCCCGTATGAGCTCAGGGCAGAAGGTCTTTATCCACGCCGGCGCTGGTGGTGTGGGGCATATTGCCATCCAGATGGCCAAACTCGCCGGATGCACAGTGGCCACCACCGTTAGCTCTGATGAAAAGGCAGAGCTGGCCAAGGATCTGGGAGCAGATCTCACCATCAACTACCAGAAAGAGAGCGTGACTGAAGCGTTGCTAGCATGGACTGGCGGCGCGGGAGTGGATATTGCATTTGATACTGTTGGCGGCGATGCCTTTAACCAACTTGTGCCTGCCACACGAGTGTATGGCGATATTGTAAGCATTCTACAGGTGCCGGAAGATGCTGACTGGAAAAATATCCGCCTGCGCAACATCCGTATCTCACAAGAGCTGATGCTCACACCGATGGTGCTTGGTATCAGCGAAGCAGTAGAGCATCAGGGTGATATTCTCGAACAGTGTGCTCAGCTATTCGATCAGAAGCAGCTCTCTATCTTCGTCTCCGATACGCTGCCGCTCGAGAAGGCTGCCGAAGCACACCGAAGAATCGAGGCCGGAGGTATGAGTGGAAAACTGGTGCTCGAAATATGCAGTGATACTGAAGAAATTTAACGGCTAGTAGTCTCTTTATCCTTAAATCGCCACCAATCAATACTGACAAGTCCGCAACAGTTGCCAAAGGCGCTCGGACACTGGGCCCATCATCTCGTTAACACGTCGAAATAGATATATATCTACTACCATCGGCTCTACCCCCTGTGCAGGCAGCTCCAGAAGTCGCCCACTCTTTAGCTCTTCGAAAATACGGTGTCGCGGCATTCTCCCCCAACCCATGCCAGAAAGAATGATTCGTTTCTTCATATCAAAATCATTCACCAACCACTGCGGCGCACCCTCAAGCAAACCTGCGCTCTGCTTTGGCTTATTACGACTGGTGTCGCGCACCACAATCTGAACATATTGTTCCAGATCGAATGTGGTGATTTCTGTATGGTGAGCAGCAAGAGGAAACTCAGGTGAAATAACCGTTACCATTTCGGCCGAGGTTAAATGCACCGCTTCAGTATGTGCAAGCGGTGCAAATCTCTCAGCAATGGCAAAGTCCACCTCTTTATCTATCAAGCGTTCCAATGTCCCGCCCATATTCTCAATCTGCAAATTCATGCGTGTTGCAGGCGCTTCTTCAGAGAGATGGTGAATAACTGACAGCACCTTCTCCACTGGGGCAATCGCACTGAGCGCCATCGATATCTCAGTCTCCTCACCTCTGGCGAAGTGGTTTGCGATACTATTTATTTCATCTGCTTTTGAGAGAATGCTCTTCGCCTTATTGTAAAGTACCTGCCCCTGCGGAGTAGAAGTGGGGCGATAACCTTGACGATCAAAGAGTTCGATGCCCAACTCCTTCTCTAGGTTTTTAATAGCAATACTGACAGCCGATTGACTGCGGTACAGCCTCTCGGAGGCCGCATGGAACCCACCCTGCTCAATAACGGCACAAAATGTTCGCAACTGCTCCAAAGTCATAAGCAGATCATATAATGATTAATTTATCTTATCAAGATAATGAACTCTTTATGCTTTTAATAAATCATCATCCCACTGATAATTCGCTTGTGCAAAAAAACACGCAAGAGGAGCAACATGTTACGCAACACTTCACACTCATACGGCCTGATTGCAATTGCCATTCACTGGCTGATGGCGATCACAATTTTTGCCATGTTTGCACTCGGACTCTGGATGGTGGAACTCAACTACTATGACAGCTGGTATCACGATGCTCCCTATCTCCACAAAGCAGTTGGCATGCTGCTGCTATTCATGCTGCTCTTTCGCCTTAGCTGGCGACTGATAAATACACGGCCGAGCCTGATGGGAAAGATGTGGGAGCAGACCATCGCCCTACTGGTGCACCGCACGCACTACCTTCTACTTTTTGCTCTCACCATTACCGGCTATCTGATTCCGACTGCGAAAGGAGTCGGTATTGATATCTTCGGCTGGTTCACCACCCCAGCCCTCTTCTCCTTCGCCAAGGAAGAGGTCGACCTGATCGGAGCACTCCACCTTTACACAGCTTGGGCGGCTGTTGGACTCGCTGCAGCACATGCAGGTGCCGCCCTGAAACACCACTTTGTCGATAGGGATCACACCCTGTTGCGCATGCTAAGAACATCAAAATAAAAGGAGAACAAGGTGAAACTTAAACGACTACTTACACCGCTACTGCTCATGCTTGCTTTTGCACTACCTACACAGGCTTCTGAGCATTACATATTCGATATCAAAGGGCAGCACGCCTTTATTCAGTTCAAGGTAAAACACTTAGGCTACAGCTGGCTAATCGGAAACTTCAACAGCTTTAACGGCTCATTTACCTATGATGAAGCCAATCCTGCCAATAACAGTGTTACCACTGAGATCACTGTCGCCAGTATTGACTCCAACCATGCCGAACGCGATAAACATTTAAGGGGAGCCGACTTCTTTGATGTAGCCAATTTCCCCAAGGCCACTTTTACCAGCACTTCATATGAAGACAGAGGAAATGGTAACGGTGCTCTGACGGGGAATTTCACCCTGCGCGGCATTACCAAAGAGGTTGTGTTTGACACTACTCAAATCGGCGCTGGCAATGACCCATGGGGAGGATTTCGCCGAGGCTTCTCCGGCACAACCACTCTGAACCTTTCCGACTACAATATGTCCAAAGCTGGCATGCTGGGGCCGGCGGCAGAAAAGGTAGAGCTATTTTTCTCCATAGAAGGTGTACGCCAGTAGTCACAACTTTCTGCACATTGAGAACCCCCTCTCAGCTTCTCAATGTGCAGGAAATTTCTAACTAGAGCAGTTCACTCAGGGGAGTCTTATTTATGGGTATGATGATTGATGGGAAATGGGAAGCAGATGATAACAAGTGGGCATCAAAAGATGGGAAGTTCCACCGCGCAGAATCAAAGTTCCACTGCGGCCATGGTGACGCTGCTTTTCCAGCTGAAGAGGGGCGCTATCACCTCTATGTATCGTTGGCCTGCCCATGGGCACACCGCGCACTTATATTCCGCGAACTCAAGGGGCTACAGGAGATCATTCCTGTCACCACTGTTGGCTCACACATGCTTGATGATGGGTGGCAATTCTCCGATCCTGAGCCACTCTACGGATGCACACACCTGCACCAGATATATGCAAAGGCTGACCCCCACTATACGGGTCGCGTAACTGTGCCGGTGCTTTGGGATAAGCAGGAAGAGACTATTGTCTGCAACGAATCCGCTGAAATTATCCGTATTTTCAACTCAGCGTTTAATCAACTGACCGGTAACCATGATGATTACTATCCGGCCGAGCTGCGTGATGAGATTGATGCCATCAACACGTTTGTTTACGACAATATCAATAACGGTGTCTACAAGTGTGGCTTTGCTACAGCACAGGGTGCCTACGAAGATGCATTTGATAGCCTATTCTCAGCACTCGATAAAGTCGAAGAGCGCCTATCCAGGCAGCGCTATCTGGTTGGTGGCCGCCTCACCGAGGCAGACTGGCGGCTATTTACCACACTGATTCGCTTCGATGCAGTCTATTACACACACTTCAAATGTAATCGAAATCGCATCAGTGATATGCCAAACATCTCGGCATACCTGCGCGATCTTTATCAGCAGCCAGGCATTGCCAACACCGTTGATTTTGAACATATCAAACAGCACTACTTCTATTCACACACCTCAATCAACCCAACCAGAATCGTGCCAAAAGGGCCTGCTATCAACCTGAATCTGCCACATAACCGGGAGGCGCTCTCAGCATAAGCAACAAGCTTCCTGATATACGCTTCTCTCCTCTTCCTCTACATGTAGAGTGAAGGCCTACCTTGCAAGTCCACCAGGAGAGTGTATGCCTATCTACGAGTTTCGCTGCCTTGAGTGCCAGCAACAGTTTGAGACACTGGTTCGCAACAACTCCGAAGAAATCACCTGCAAACAGTGCAACAGCAGCAATATTAAGAAGCTCATCTCAGCACACGCGGTTGGAAGCGGCATACCCGATACTGCCTGTGGAAGCGCGCCTTGTTCTCCGCTTCCTGCATGTGGTGCCGGTGGCAGCTGTCCAGGAGCATGACGGTGATACAAATACTGCCCGCTCTTGCGCTCATGCTGCTACTTGGATGTTCATCCGAACAGGTCAAGATAGATCAACATCAACTTGCTTCCGATAACGCCGCCAGGGGCATCCTGTTTCTGAAGAGCAATGCAGAGCAGCAAAGTGTGATAACTCGCTCCAGTGGCCTGCAGTATAAGATTCTTAAAGCTGGAACCGGCGCTATGCCCACACAGCAGAGCAATGTTACCGTACACTACCGTGGCACCACCATTGATGGCCACGAGTTCGACAGCTCTTATGCGCGCGGTACACCCATGATATTCCAGACTAACCGGGTTATTGCTGGTTGGACCGAAGCGTTACAACTCATGAAAGAGGGTGCCAAGTGGCAGCTCTTTATTCCGGAGAAGCTCGCCTATGGGGAGCGTGGTGCCGGCGATGCCATTGGACCACGTGAAACTCTGATCTTTGAAGTAAAACTACTGAAAGTACATTAAACCATGCCTATAGCTACCTCAGATATCACCATTCGCCTGCCAGAATGGCTTCGTCACCTTCTGCAACAGGAAAAGTCTACAGCGTATGAAAGCGTAGAGTCGCGTATGCAATTGGTGATTCATCTGGCACAAAGAAATGTTGAAGAAGGCACTGGTGGCCCCTTTGCAGCCGCTGTTTTTGACATGGAGAAACAGACCCTGATTTCTGCTGGTGTTAACCTTGTGGTGGCTGAACAGTGCTCCATAGCACACGCGGAGATAGTTGCCATCACTGCTGCGCAACAAAGAGTTGGCATATTCGACCTGGGGGCAGGGGGAATGCCCCACTGCCAGCTAGTCAGCAGCAGTGAACCGTGCGCCATGTGTTTTGGTGCTATTCCATGGTCAGGCATACGCCACCTTATCTGCGGGGCAACCGCAGAAGATGCGGAAGCCATCGGCTTTGATGAGGGAGATAAAGTTCCAGGTTGGGAAGATGCATTAAGAGCGCGCGGCATTACTGTTGAGACAGCTGTTTGCCGTGAAAAAGCCGCCGCAATATTGAAGCTGTATGCCACAACCGATGGATTCATCTATAATAGTCGTCAGGGTCAGGTGCATTTATGAAACTGGGCGGCATAATTCAGCGGCAATGAATCGGAATCCATTCTCACTTCTTCTGGTGCTTCTACTGACTGCCATGCTCACTGCATGCGCAACAACAGAAAACAACCATGATCCGATTGAGCCAATCAACCGTATCACTGATGAGGTCAATGATAACCTCGATCGTGCCACACTAAGGCCAGCGGCCGAAGGATATAATGCCGCTGTACCTAAACCGATGCGCAACGCAGTCACCAACTTCTTCGACAATCTCACCTATCTGAATACCGTGCTCAACGCGATGTTGCAGGGCAAAATCATACAGAGCACACAGGATCTTATCCGCTTCCTTATCAATACCACTCTCGGTGTTGGCGGGCTGGTGGATGTGGCCACCACTATGGGGCTGGAGCGTCACAAAGAGGACTTTGGACAGACGCTGGCCACATGGGGCGTTGGTCAGGGTGCATATATTGTCTATCCAGGCATGGGGCCAAACTCAGTACGTAACACATCCGACTTTATCACCGCAACAGCCACTGACCCTCTTTTCTGGGCCGCCTTTACACTGGCCCCCTACGTTACCATTCCGGTTGCCGCGCTAAAGTATGTTGATAAGCGCGCGCAGCTTCTTGATGCATCCAACATGCGTGATGAGCTGGCACTGGATCCTTACGTTTTTACACGTGAGGCGTGGCGCCAGAATCGTGAGTATAAGATACATGATGGCAATCCACCTGCATCTCAAATCGAGAGCAGTGATGGCTGGGAAGAGGAGGAGTGGGAAGAGGACTGGAGTGATGGCGAGAGCAGTGATGAAAACACCCTGGCCGAAGAAACAGAGCCCAAAGGCCGCATCATCGTGGGCGGAGCATCCGGCAATGCCTCGCAACATGTAGTGGCTGATACTGAAGCAATGATAGATTCTAACATGGTACCTGCATCCGAAGTACTGGCTGATGCAACAGGCACACAGATGTTTGTGATCAACATCGCCTCTTTCATCTCAGAGGTCGATGCCGCTGCGGTACAGGGAGAACTGCGCAGAGAGGGTATTGCGTGTGAGGTTAAGAAAGTGACCATCAATGGTCGCAACTGGTACCGGGTTTATAGTGCTGAACAGGTTACCAAAGCTGATGCATTCAAGAAACTGGAAGAGATGAAAAGGCGCTCAGGATTTACCTCAGCCTGGCTGGAGCCAGTTGCACCATAAAAAAACCTAGGTCTTTTCTAAACCCTGCTAGCGCGGTGGCGCAACAGATGATCGGCCAACACCAGTGAGAGCATCGCCTCAGCAATCGGCACAGCACGAATACCCACGCATGGATCATGGCGACCTTTGGTGGTGATTTCAGTCTCGTTGCCGTGAATATCAACCGTTGGCCGCGGTGATGAAATCGAAGAGGTTGGCTTTAGCGCCATGCGCGCACGCACTGTATCACCATTAGAGATGCCACCAAGAATACCGCCGGCATGATTGCTTTCGAAACCGCTGGCACGCATCGCATCACCAAACTCAGAGCCTCTCGCCTCAACACAGCGCATACCGTCACCAATCTCCACCGCTTTAACGGCAGGGATATTCATCAGCGCCTTGGCAATATCGGCATCAAGCCGATCAAATACCGGCTCACCCAGCCCTGGAATCATACCGTGTGCTTCAACAGTAACACTGGCACCAATGGAATCTCCTGATTTGCGAACGTCATCAACCATTTCAGCCATCTTTTCGGCAGCTTCCCGGTCGGGGCAAAAGAACGGGTTTTTACTGATCTCATCACGATCAAATTTCGCAGCATCTACTTTGACCGAACCGATCTGATCCACCCAACCAATAATCGAGATGCCAGATTTGGCGAGCAGTTGTTTTGCGACTGCCCCTGCCGCCACACGCACTGCTGTTTCACGCGCTGATGAGCGCCCACCACCACGGTAATCGCGGAAACCGTATTTTTCAAAATAGGTAAAATCGGCATGGCCGGGGCGGAACTTATCTTTGATATCGGCGTAATCCTTGCTACGCTGGTCGGTATTGCGAATCAGCAATGCAATAGGGCAGCCCGTTGTTTTGCCCTCGAACACACCAGAGAGAATCTCCACCTCATCGTCTTCATGTCTCTGGGTGGTATATTTGGACTGCCCCGGCTTACGGCGATCCAGATCGGGCTGGATATCGGCTTCGGAAAGCGCTACGCCTGCCGGACAGCCCTCAACAATCGCAACCAGTGCTGCGCCGTGCGATTCACCAGCGGTGGTAACCCGGAATATCTGTCCTGTTGAAGAACCCGACACCTGAATTATTCCGGAATGCCCGGATCACCGGCACCAATATGGAAGCCGGCATCAACATAGTGCAGTTCACCCGTCACGCCTGATGCTAGGTCGGAAAGAAGATAGACAGACGTATTGCCCACCTCCTCCTGTGTCACATTACGCTTCAACATAGCGCCACGCCCACTTTTCTCCATCAGCTTGCGGAAATCTCCCACAGCCGAGGCCGCCAGCGTACGAATTGGGCCCGCCGATACAGAGTTTACACGGATACCATCAGGGCCAAGGTCCTGGGCCAAGTAACGGGTAGATGCTTCAAGCGCCGCTTTGGCGACACCCATGATGTTATAGTTGGGAACAGCCCGCTCAGCGCCAAGGTATGACATCGTAACCATGCTGCCACCTTCATTCATCAGCGGTGCAGCCCGCTGTGCACAGGCAATAAACGAGTAAGCTGAGGTATCGAGAGCAAGGTGAAAATCCTCACGTGTGGTAGTTGAAAAGCGCTCTGTCAGTGCATCCTTATTAGCATAAGCAATAGAGTGGACAAGGAAATCAAAGTTGCCCCACGTCTCCTTCACCCTGTCAAAGAAAGCATCCATACTCTCCTCTTCGGAGACATTCATCGGCTCGATAATTTCGGCACCCAGACTTTCAGCCAGTGGGCGCACCCGCTTCTCCATCTGCTCGCCAAGATAGTTAAAGCCAAGTGTTGCGCCTTCACGCTTGGCCGCCTGCGCTACACCCCAGGCGATCGATTTATTATTGGCAACGCCAAGAATAAGCCCTTTCTTTCCTTCCAGAATTCCCACAAACAACTCCCTGACTCGATCATTATGGGTGACATAATATCAGCAGCATTTCAAAAGCGCACCTGCTCACCCTTACCTTTCAATCTATGACTGTTCAATCACCGCCATTTCAGCATCGGAAAAGCCAAAA
>CAZFCL010000042.1:0-8606 GCA_964517705.1 uncultured Zetaproteobacteria bacterium
TCCAATTATTTTAATAAGGGTGAATGGAGTAGAGGTAAAATGAATATCGCAAAAATGATGCAGCAGGCCAAAAAGATGCAGGAAGAGATGCAGAAAATGCAGGAGGATCTTGCTACTGTAGAGATCGAAGGCGATGCCGGTGGTGGTATGGTTCAGGTGCAGATGGGCGGTGATCGGTCTGTGCGCCGTGTTGTGATTGATCCTTCACTCTGGGAAGAGCAGGACAGAGGACTTATTGAGGATTTGATGGCGGCTGCATTTAATAATGCGATACAGAAGGTGGATGAGGTTGCCAAGCAGAAGCAGCAAGGATTGATGGCAGGGATGCCAATGCCTCCGGGCTTCTCTCTTTAGTATCTACAGGGCAACAGAAAGATGATCCACTTTCCCGGCATGCCTGCGCCACTTGGCCGTGTAGTCGAACAGCTTTCGACACTGCCGGGTGTGGGGCCTAAAACAGCCATGCGCCTGGGGTTGAATCTTCTATCTCGTTCAGCCGAAGACACGTCGGCACTGGCTGATGCCTTAAAGGTGCTCCATGAACAGGTCGGTTTTTGTGATATTTGCGGCTGTTTCTCTGAAAAAGGAGACTGTAGTTACTGCGATAATCCATCCCGAGAAGCAGAGACGGTGTGCGTTGTCGAGCAGCCGGTAGACGTGTTAATGATGGAGCGCAGCCATAACTATCGTGGTCACTATCATGTGCTGCATGGGCGACTAAGCCCTGTTGATGGTGTTGGCTCTGATGAGCTGCATCTGGAATCTCTGGACAGGCGAATGAGAGAAGGTGTGAAGGAGATGATTCTGGCCACCAGCGCAACCGTTGATGGAGAAGCAACAGCTCACTATATCGCACGTCGTTATGGAGATAGTGGTGTTCGCATATCGCGTATTGCCCGTGGCGTGCCGGAAGGCGGCGAACTTGAGTACCTTGATGAGCATACTTTAAGCCGGGCGCTTGATCAGCGTGTCTCCTGGAATGGAGCATGATTGATAAGCAGGAACTTACTACCCGTTGGCAGTCGATAAAAGATGAACTGGGTTCAGTAAAGCTTCTGACTGTCAGTAAATATGCCCCTGATGAGTTGGTGCAGGTGCTGGTGGATGCGGGCGAGACTGAGTTTGGGGAGTCGAAACCACAGTCGCTTCGAGATCGCGCCAGGCAGTGGCCCGATTGTCACTGGCATATGATTGGGCCTTTGCAGAAAAATAAAGCCAAGTATATCGGTCGTTATGCCACCATGTGGCATAGTTGTGATGATATTTCGACAGCTGAGGCTGTGGCGCGCTATACAGGGGACCGAGAGCTCCCTGTTCTGATTCAGGTGAATATTGCCGAAGATATGCAGCAGCGTGGCGTGAGCCCTGATGCTGTCGGTGTGTTTGCTGATGCACTGTCACAAGTTGATGGGTTAAAAATCGCAGGCTTGATGGGTATGGGGCCACGTGGCGATGGCGTGCGTAGCGCATTCCAGCAGCTGCGGCGCTTGCGGGACACGCTTTTCGGTGGAAGCTTTGGCGAGTTGTGTATGGGGATGAGTGGCGATTATCGGATTGCCGTGGAAGAGGGCGCAACCATTGTACGACTGGGATCGGCACTGTTCGGTTCTAGGCGATAGACCAGAACCTGGGGAATGACCATGCAGAACTTAACAATCGCATTTATTGGCGGCGGCAATATGGCTGAGGCATTGATCGCAGGTCTGCGAAAGGCGGGGCATGCGGGAGAGCATATTCATGTTGCTGAGCCGCAGCAGATTCGCCGAGATTCACTTGCTTCCACCTATCAGGTGATCACTGTTGAGAATAGTAGTGATGCTATTAAAAGTGCTGATATTGTTGTGCTGGCTATGAAGCCGCAGCAGATGAAAGAGGCAGTTGCGGGTATCGGCGTATACCTGAAGTCGGGCGCGAGTGTTATCAGTATCGCGGCGGGTGTCGGCATAGCGACGATGCGTGAATGGCTGGGCTCCGATACTAATATTGTGCGAGTCATGCCCAATACGCCGGCGCTGGTTGGTGCCGGTATGTCGGCACTGTTCAGTGAAGCCGATGAGCTGCACAAGCTACGGGCAGAGTATCTACTTGATGCATGTGGCGATTCGGTACGAGTGGAGAAAGAGAGCCAGCTGCATGCGGTAACAGCTGTTTCCGGTAGTGGCCCTGCTTACTTCTTCCTGCTTGCCGAGGTGCTGCAGGCGAGTGCAGAGAAGCTTGGCCTTTCACAGGAGCTTGCAGCCAAGCTTGCCGCGCAGACAGCACTTGGTGCAGGTAAGATGCTGGTGGAGAGTGATCGTGTTGCCGCAGAGCTTAGGCATCAAGTTAGCAGCCCAGGCGGTACGACACAGGCGGCACTTGATGTGATGTATGAAGCGGGGTTTCCCGATGCGGTACGTAAGGGCGTGCTT
Source organism: uncultured Zetaproteobacteria bacterium (assembly GCA_964517705.1). Taxonomy (GTDB): domain Bacteria; phylum Pseudomonadota; class Zetaproteobacteria; order Mariprofundales; family Mariprofundaceae; genus Mariprofundus. The sequence continues at coordinate 2,409 of CAZFCL010000042.1, forward strand.
GCTGCCAACAAACGCTCAGAAGAGCTTGCCGGCTGATGTATGTGATGGGCTACTTTCTACAGGCGCTGGCCAGTGTGGTTCACTTGCTGCTGATGGCGGCCATTATTATTGTGATTGCACGCGCACTGCTCTCATGGGTATCCCCCGATCCCTACAACCCGATTGTTCGTATGATTCATCAGTTTTCGGAGCCGCTTCTCTTTCCGGTTCGCAAAAGGGTGCCCTATATCGGCGGTGTTGATCTTTCGCCTCTGATTGTATTGCTGGGGTTAAGTTTTCTGGACAACTTTCTTGTTGCTACACTTCAGCGTGTGGCCTCTCAAATGATTCAGGGCGGCTAAGCCGCTTTGGTAATCCGTCACGAATCAGTTTTGAAGCAGCCGCTTTTCTGGTTGCTGCTGATCTGTGCTGTCAACTTCTTTGCTTTTCTCGGCGGTCATACCCTGTGGGATGTTGATGAGCCGAATAATGCGGTCTGCGCAAGAGAGATGTGGCTGGATGGAAACTGGTGGGTGCCTATGTTCAATGGTGACTACCGTTTCGATAAACCGATTCTGATCTACTGGCTGATGATCCCTCTTAATGCACTGTTTGGCGTGAATGAGTGGACAGCACGCCTGCCTTCAGCAATGGCGATGACTGGTCTGGTAGGTGTGATCTGGTGGATGACCAGAAGGTTGGTCGTTGCAGCAGGCCTTGTGGTCAGGAAAAACGAGCATGAAATTATTCCACTGATGGCAGCGGGCCTGTTTGCATCTGCGTTGCATATTATTGTCATTGCGCGTGCAGCGGTTCCCGATCCACTACTGATGCTTGCCTTGGGTTTTGCACTTCCAGCACTACTGATCGCCTATCTGGAGCAGAAAAAAAGCTCGGCCACAGGTATGCCGCTACTATTGGTTACAGCTTACGTGGCGATGGGTCTTGGCACCCTGGCCAAAGGGCCAATTGCAGGGTTGATGCCACTACTGATTGTTGCTGCTTTTCTAACATTGATGCGAGACTGGAAGAGCTGGCACCTGTTTCATCCATTCAAGGGGGCAGCCATTGCGGTTCTGGTGTTTGCACCTTGGTATATAACTGTCGGTATATTGACTGATGGCGTCTGGCTTGAAGGCTTTATCTTCCGACACAACTTCGAGCGATTTGCTGATCCGTTGCAGGGACATGGAGGTTTTCCAGGGCTCTATCTCTTTAGCATACTTTTGGGCTGGTTCCCGTGGAGTGGCCTGCTTGCAGCGATGCTTGTCTTGGGGGTATGGCGTTTAAAGGCACTTCGCAAACATCCGGTTCGTCTCTTTATGCTCTGTTGGATCGGTGTCTATATTCTCTTTTTCAGCCTTGCTCAGACACAGCTCCCCAACTATGTATTGCCACTCTTTCCAGCGGCAGCAATATTGATGGCAGTTGGCTGGGCCGAGTCCTCTGATGCTGTGCGCAGAAAAGCGCGCCTTTGCTTGGGCTGGGGCGCCTTTCTGTTGTCGCTGGCACTGATTGTAGGCGGTGGCATGGCACTGGAAAAAGTGTGGCCGGGGGAGGGGTATTATACACTGGCATTTCTGCCCCTTCTGCTGGCCTCCGGCTGGTGGCTCTATAGTAGAAGGGGGGAGCTATGGGCACCGCTGGTAATATCAATGCTCTTTTCGATCCTGCTTCTGACCGGTTGGTCAATCCCAAATCTGGAACATTATAAAGTAAGCAATAGGCTTGCTGCTAGCGCAGATGCTGCGGGCCTCAATGGTGAGAACCTTGCCACCTTCCACTATTTCCAGCCATCACTGCTCTACTATCATGGCGGCCGCCTTCCGATATTAGCTACAGTCGATGAGGTGAGCGCATGGCTAAGTGAGGGGCGCGGCGTTGTTGTGGCGCAGTCCGCATTGGCGCTGTTACCGAAGGAGATAATCCCCTATCTTGTCGTGCATGACCGCGTCTATGGCATGTATGCGCGTCGCTGGCTGCTGCTGGTGAGTCTTGAGCCTTTAGAGGGCGTGAGGGAGATACCATGGCCGAAACAGTGATTTCAATCGTCGTACCGCTTTACCGCGAAGAGGAGAATGTTCCCCTGCTGATAGGCGAGGTGTCAGATAAGCTTGGTGATATCGATTATGAATTGATTCTGGTCGATGACGGTTCGGATGATGGCACTGTTGAGGCAGTCAAAAGAGCGCAGGCGGATGATTCACGCATCGTTCTGGTGCAGCTGAGTCGCAACTATGGTCAGACTGCTGCCATGAGTGCCGGCTTTGATCGGGCCAAAGGGAGGTATATCGTCTATATGGATGGTGACCTTCAGACTGATCCGGCGGATATACCAAGGCTTCTGGAGCGCCTGCAGAGCGATGATCTTGATATGGTCAATGGCTGGCGCAAGGAGCGGCAGGACGCCAGCCTGTCACGTAACTTCCCATCCAGAATCGCCAATGCTCTGATTCGCCGCTCCACCAAGGTACGCATGCACGATTATGGTTGTCCGATGAAGTTGATGCGTGCCGATGTGGCGAAGAACCTGCGTATTTACGGTGAGCAGCACCGCTTTCTTCCAGCTTTGGCCTCCATGTATGGTGCAAAGATTGGGGAAGAGGTGGTAACACATCGACCACGCCAGTTTGGTGAGAGTAAGTACGGTATTGGTAGAACAATTCGGGTACTGGTCGATCTTCTGCTGGTGCTTTTTTTCCAGCACTTCACGGATCGCCCGCTGCAACTCTTTGGCCCAGCAGGCCTAATCTCTTTGGCTACTGGCCTCTTCATTGATATCTGGTTGACGATGGATAAACTTATTTTTGGTGCTGAGCTTGCTGCAAGGCCGATGCTGCAGCTGGGATCGCTACTGATTGTGACAGGTATTCTTCTTTTTGGTATTGGCTTGATACTAGAGATGCAGGCACGTACCTATTACGAATCGACCGGCCGCAGGCACTACACAATCCGCAAAGATGATAGGTGACTTTGCCAGAGGGTTCTGGTTACAAGATCATGCTCTGGGTTAAACTTCTTTTTTCATCACTGCTGTTGGGCTACCTGGCCTGGGCACTTGACCTGACTGTGATTATGTCACTTCTGAAAGAAGCTGACTGGTCGCTGGTTCTGGTTGCGTGCTGCTGCCTAGTTGTTGGTCAGATTCTTTCGGCCGTGCGCTGGGCATGGCTTGCACGCGGCCTCGGCTTGGCTGTTATCCTCTCCAGAAAGGTGCAGCTCTATTTTCTCGGCATGTTCTTAAGTCTTTTTCTGCCATCTATTATTGGTGGAGATGTGGCGCGCGGCTGGCTTCTGGCAAAAGGGCGTGAAGATGCAGGTTGGCCAGCCGCGGCCAGTGTGATTCTTGAGCGGCTCAATGGTGTTGTTGGTCTGATGATATTGGTCTCCTTCTGTATGTTTTTTATTGATGTTCCCACACTTTGGATGTGGGGGTGGAATATAGGCCTGTTACTGGTTTGGGGTCTGATGCTGACCAGCAGACTTTGGTGGTCAAAACTTCAGGGGGTTGCATGGAAGGGCAAGCTATCAGGCTGGAAGCTATTGCCGTTGACCTCCTCGAAGTTCGCCACTGCGTGGTGGAAAGGGTTGCCGGTATCTCTGCTCTTTCAGACACTTGTGGTTCAGGCGCATTTTTTCCTGGGCCTAGCAGTGGGGTTGGAGCTCTCCTGGTTTGCTTACGGCTTTATTGTCTGCCTTGTGGCACTTGCCACGGCGCTACCCATCTCATTCAACGGGTTCGGTATTCGCGAAGCAGGTTATGTAGGGCTTGCAAGCTGGTTTGGCGCATCAGTAGAGGCAGCAGGGGCAATGGCAGCACTCTGGGTGGTCGTGTTAGTCGTTGCAGCACTGCCGGGTGGTATTGTTCTCTGGAAGCTTGGCGGTACAAAAATGCTTCGTAAAGCATGACTGTTTTATACGCGATGGCTTCAGCCAGCCCCTGTAGTTTTTAGCTAAGATTGTATATACTCATCCCATGTGCACAGTGGATCATGCCATGATTGAGAAAATATCTGACCTTGCGGATCAGTTGCCAGAAGTGCAGCGCCAGCAGCTTCTTTCCCTGCTCGCCAGCTGGAAGGTGGATGCCCGTCATGCGGGGCGTAAGTCGTACTACGAGCAGGTGAACTTCACCTCAGACCGTGGTGCGCACCATGGCTGTGCAAGAGATGTGAGTGTTGCGGGCGTGCTTATTGATACCAACGATGACTTTGATATCGGTGATCATATTACAATGAAGCTTATATTTATTTCATCACCACGGCCTTTGCGCCTGAAAGGCACAGTAGTGCGAAAAACCGAAGATGGAATCGGGGTGCGGTTTGATAATAGGAGCAGCTCTCACATAAAAGAGATGGAATCAATTATCGAAAAAATGGCACTGCTTTTTGGCGAATAGCCAACTCTCTTTTAATAGTTATCCTTTCTTCTTCTGATATCCCTAAATACTGTTTCTGCATCTGCAGCAATACCCTCTTGCGCGGCATAGTGCTGGCAGAAACCGCGATCCAAAGGCCTGAGGAATGGGTTGGTCTCCAGCTCCAGTAGGAGCGTCGATGGAATCGTCGGGCGCTTCTCCATGCGGGCACGGCTATCCTCATGAATACGCTCGCTTAACTTCGCACTGTTGGTCTCCACAGTGCGTGCAAAGCGAAGATTAGGGAGCGTGTACTCATGGGCGCAGTACACCTTTGTTTCGCCAGGGAGTGCTGCGATCTTCGTCAGGCTTTGCCACATCTCTGCATCTGTGCCCTCAAAGATTCTTCCGCAGCCGCCCCCAAACAGCACATCGCCACAGAAAAGTGCACTGTGGGGCGCACCATCGATCAGATAGCCGATATGGCCGCTGGTATGGCCCGGAAGATCCAGCACACCAATCTCCAGCCCGGGAAGCTCTGGCAGAGAGTTTTCGGAGACAGTGATATCGATACCAGGGATTCGATCAGCATCACTGGCCGCGCCAATCACTTTGCAACCAAACTGACGCTTCAGCTTCATGTTGCCATCGGTGTGATCCCAGTGATGATGTGTGTTGAAAATATGCGTCAGAGGTTTGTCTGCTTCCTCGCAGAATTGGCACACACCTTCTGTCTCTGCCGGATCAACTGCAATTAACAGATCTGAATTATCTGCCTCAATCAGGTAGATATAGTTATCTTTGAGCGCAGCAAGCTGATGTACGGTAAAGTGACTATGTTGATACGACCACATGTGCAGTAGCTTAGCGTGATTCGCTACAGCAGGGGAGTACTCATGTCTCATGGTTCAGTAAAAGCAGTGTTAACAGCAGTGGTCGGTAATAGTGTGGTAACACTTGCCAAGTTTGCCGGATTTCTCTTTTCCGGCTCTAGTGCACTGCTGGCCGAGGCGGTGCACTCGTTGGCAGACACAGCCAATCAGGCGCTTCTCTACCTTGGATTGCGCCGTTCACAGCGTCAGGCTGATACCAGCCACCACTTTGGCTATGGGCAGGAGCGCTACTTCTGGAATCTGGTCTCTGCCGTCACCATCTTCTTTCTTGGCTGTGTTTACACAGTCATGCACGCCATTGATCAGCTGCGTCACGACTATACACCGGAGCTGAACTGGATTCCTTTCCTGATCATTGGCTTTGCTTTTATTATTGAGGGCTACTCCTTCTTTGTGGCGTTTGTAGAGTTCCGTCGCCAGAGCAGGGAGGCAGATAAAACACTCTCTGCCTACTTTGTGGAGACACGTGATCCAACCACCCTTGCTGTTCTGATCGAGGATGCCGTGGCAGTGCTTGGCCTTGTTCTGGCATTGATCGGCATGGCACTGGCTGCTTGGACAGGTTCAGCCATCTTCGATGGTATTGCTGCGATATGTATCGGCCTTTTGATGGGCGGCTTGGCCTACTTTCTTGCTGCCACCAACCGTAAATATCTACTCAACCGCTCCGATGCTGAGGTCAATGATGTGGCGACCCGTCTCTGGCAGGCCGATGGTAAGGTGCAACATGTTGAGCGGGTAAATAGCATTGTCCTTTCGCCAGATGATACGCTGCTGATGGCAGAGATTGAGCTGCGTGAGGAGGCGATCTTCTCCAACATGAGCAGCGAGGAGATCAATCATGCCATTCGCTTTATGCGCAAGCTTGGCGAGACTCGTCAAGCCTTGGAGGAGGATGTCAGCCGCATCGCGCCAGAGACCCGGCATATCTTTATCGAGTTCACCACGCCGAGAGATAAACCGGAAAAT
>CAZFCL010000043.1:0-8546 GCA_964517705.1 uncultured Zetaproteobacteria bacterium
AATATTACCCGCATTGCCAACTGGCAACGCATGAAAATCAGGTGCAAAACCAAGCTCATCAACCACCTCAAATGAGGCTGTTTTCTGACCCTGAATACGGTATGGGTTGACTGAATTCACCAGAGAGATTGAACCATCTGCAGAGATATCGCGCACCAGTTCAAGGGCATCGTCAAAGTTGCCACGAATCTGAATCACCTTGGCGCCATAACGCATACCCTGGCTCATCTTGCCTAGCGCAATCTTGCCATCGGGAATCAACACATAGGCATCCATGCCACAGTTGGCGGCATAGGCAGCAGCAGATGCGGAAGTGTTACCGGTGGAGGCACAGATAATCTTACGTGAACCGCTGTTGTATGCCTGGGTCACGGCCATAGTCATACCGCGATCCTTGAATGAGCCAGTTGGATTCAAACCTTCAAACTTGAGATAGATGCTGAGCTCAGGATTGATCGCATTACGGAGGTTGTGCGATTCGTGCAAAGGCGTATTTCCCTCATAAAGGGTAATAACCGCATCATCCTTTTCAATCGGTAGAAAGGCGCGGTAACGGTTAATAATTCCTTCGTATAGTGGCATGGTGAATTCCTTATGCGACGGCTGCTTCTTTTCTCAGAATCAGCACATTTTCTTCGATAGCTTCAAGGCCAGTAATACGACTTACTGCCGCCTGAAGGTTCCCCTCCGTTGTTTCGTGCGTGAGCATGACAACCGGCACATGGTTACTGGCATGGCGCTCTTTCTGAACCAGTGCTTCAAGGCTGATACGGTGATCTGCAAGGATAGAGGTGACCGATGCAATCACGCCCGGTTTATCCTTCACCATCAAGCGGATATAGTATTCGCAGACAGCATCCTCAACTGGCATGGTCGAAATTTCACGCCGTGAGCTTTCGACAAAGCCCATAGGCGCTGCCAGGTGTGCAATCCCATCCGGAAAAGCACTGGCAACATCCATAATATCGGCAACCACAGCAGATGCGGTTGGTCGCTCTCCTGCTCCACGGCCAAAGAACATAGTGTGCTCAACAAAATCACCAGACACCTGAACAGCATTATAGGAGTCAGAAACCTGTGCGATCTGTGAATCGAGTGGTACCAGTGTCGGGTGCACACGTATCTCTACCTGCTCCACTTCACCACTTCCGTGAGGTTTGGCAATACCAAGTAGTTTAATGCGGTACCCCATCTCATGTGCAGTTGTAATGTCGGTAGCTGTAATCTTGCTAATGCCTTCAGTATAAACCTCATCAAATTTGATCTTTGAGCCAAAGGCCATCGCCGCAAGGATCGAGAGTTTGTGCGCTGTATCAACTCCTTCCACATCAAAGGTGGGGTCTGCCTCGGCATAGCCAAGTGCCTGCGCCTCTTTGAGCACATCAGCATAGTCAGCGCCCTCGTTCTCCATCTTGGTAAGGATAAAGTTACAGGTGCCATTTAAAATACCGTAAACCGATTCAACAGCATTGGCGGCAAGCCCTTCACGAAGCGCCTTCATGCACGGAATACCTCCACCGACAGCTGCCTCAAAACCAACCTGCAACCCTTTGGACGCAGCCAGTGGAAAAAGCTCCTCACCATGCTTGGCAATCAGCGCCTTATTGGCAGTGACTACATGTTTACCATGCTCAAGCGCACTCACCACAAAGCTGCGTGCCGGTTCATAACCACCAATCAACTCAACAACCAGATCAACATCAGCGGCAGACACAACATCAGCCGCATCGTCACAGAGACGAACACCGGAGAGATCAAGGTCAAACTCACGATCCAGGTCACGGTCAGCAGCAGCAACCAGTCGCACCTGCTTCCCAAGGCGACGGCTTATCAACTCATGCTGCTCAATCAAAATACGGGCGACACCTGTACCAATAGTGCCCAAACCCAACAATCCAACTCTCAACTCACTCATCTATCTCTCCAGGCCCGCTCACCTTAACTTCCAACATTGAGGAACTGACGCATGCCGCGTAGTGCCTGCCGTGTTCTGTGTTCATTCTCAATCAGCGCAATGCGCACATAGTTGTCACCGTAATCACCGAAGCCGATACCAGGGGAAACAGCAACACCACCCTCTTTCAGCATACGTTTGGAAAACTCCAGCGAACCCATCGCCTTAAACTCATCTGGAATCTCAGCCCATACAAACATGGATGCCTTCGGCTTCTCAGCCATCCAGCCCATCTGGTGCATGCCATTGATCAATACATCACGGCGGGACTGATACATGGCACGAATCTCATCAACACACTCCTGCGAACTATTCAGTGCAGTACACGCCGCAATCTGAAGTGGCTGGAAGGTGCCATAATCAAGGTAGGATTTAATCTTGGCCAGCGCACCGACAATCTCTCTGTTACCCACCATAAAGCCCATGCGCCAGCCTGGCATGTTATAGGTCTTGGAAAGTGAGTAGAACTCCACCGCCACATCCTTGGCACCAGGTACCTGCATAATCGACGGGCACTGATAATCATCAAAAGTAATCTCTGCGTAAGCAATATCAGAGATGACAATCAGATCATTCTCACGGGCAAAATCGACCAGTTTCACGTAGAAGTCGAGATTCACCACTTCAGCGGTAGGGTTAGATGGAAAATTAACCACCAGAATTTTTGGCTTGGGCCAAGAGTCCTTCACCGCCTTCTGTACCTCTTCAAAATAGTCGAATCCAGGGCCCATTGGTACATGGCGAATATCAGCACCCGCAATAATAAAGCCGTAGGGGTGAATCGGGTAAGCAGGATTTGGCGTCAAAATAAGATCGCCCGGACTGGTAATCGCTACCGCCAGATGCGCCAACCCCTCTTTAGAACCAATGGTGGCAATAGCCTCCGTTTCAGGGTCAAGCTCAACATCGAATTTATTTTTATACCAACTGCAGATCGCCTTGCGCAGACCCGGAATACCCTTGGACATCGAGTAACGGTGGTTGCGCCCATCCTGAGCTGCTTCACACAACTTATCGACGATATGTTGTGGTGTCGGCTGATCCGGATTGCCCATGCCGAGATCAATAATGTCTTCGCCTGCATGACGAAGTTCCATCTTCAGCTGATTAACAACTGCAAATACATAAGGCGGCAGGCGTTTGATCTTTTCAAATTCGCGCATGAATAAGGTTTTTCTCCGCTGAAAGGTAGCCCTCGAAAGGGTAGCTGAGACTACGAATTGGCTTGTTTACGGTCAAGGAGGCTTACCTCTGCACCACATCAACCTCACACTGAACAGGCAAGTAAAAAGCCCACCGACACAAGGTCAAGTGGGCTTTTTATCATATCAGGTAGCTTAAATTAGTGCTTGATGTCTTTCCAGACCTCTTTCTTCAAGCGCCAAAGGACAAACGTCAGAAGCAGGAGGAAACCCATCACCCAGCAGCCAATCGCACGGCGAGTGTTCTGATGCGGATCAGCAATAAACGCCAGGAATGCGGAAACATCCTCTGCCTGCTGTTTCAGATCAGCCTCATCACCGGCATCATGGTCAAGCCATGCGATAGGATCAGGCATAGCAGTGCGGTTACCTGAGAATACTCTATTCCAGTTACCATCTGGCACTTTACCATCAGGATCATGCTCGTAGCCGATCAACAGAGAGTAGATATAGTCTGCGCCACCGCGACGACCTGGAACGATCAGTGATAGATCAGGCGGAGCCTTACCAAAGGACATCTCGGCATCTTCAATGGAGAGATCAGAAATCATACCGCTCATCAGTGATTTCTCACCACGAAGCTCATCCACCTCTGCACGCGTCAGGCCAATCTCTGGATAATCAATCAGGCCACGATAGGTAATATACTTGGCTGAGTGACAACCCATGCAAACTTCATTGAACACGGTCAAAGCACGGCGAATCTGCCCCTGGTCAGTGACATCAACATTGGCCTTCTCAAGCTGTGCACCACCACCGGCTACTGCCTGTGTAGAAAAACCCATTACAGTAGCGGCAACTGCTGCCATCAAGAATTTAGTCATTTTCATCTTAAATCCCCTCCGGCACTGGTTTCGTCTTCTCGAACTTCGGCAGGAATGGCAAAGCCACAAAGAAGAGGAAGTAGTATGCCGTTGCAATCTGGCCAACCACCTTCAGCGTTGCTGTAGGTGCTGAATGTCCACAGTAGCCCAGTACAATGACGTCAATGAAGAACATAATCACCATCATCTTGTACACAGGGCGGTAGCGAGCCGAGCGCACTGCCGAACGACAGAGGAACGGTAGCACAAACAGAATCGCCAACGAGGCACCCATGGCTGCAACGCCAAGAAGTTTACTCTCAAATGAACGCAGAATGGTGTACCAAGGTGTTAGATACCATACCGGGGCAATATGTGCAGGTGTCTGCAAGTTGTTTGCCGGCACGTAATTATCCACCTCAATAAAGTAGCCGCCCATCTGCGGATTAAAGAACACAATATAGCAGTAGAATAGCAGGAAGAACGCCACACCAAATGCATCCTTAATGGTGTAGTAAGGGTGGAACGGAATGTTCTCTTCAGGCTTGTGCAGGTCGATACCCTCAGGGTTGTTGGAGTGGACAACATGCAGAGCATGGATATGCCCGCCAACAATCGCCACAAGAAGCAGCGGGAAGAGATAATGCAGCGAGAAGAAACGGTTCAGCGTTGGATCACCTACCGCAAAACCACCAACCAGCAATTGACCGATAAACTCACCCAACACAGGGATCGCACCGAAGAGGTTGGTAATTACCGTTGCCCCCCAGAATGACATCTGGCCCCAAGGCAGCAGATAGCCGAAGAAGGCTGCACCCTGCATAATCAACAGGATCACAACACCGATAATCCAGAGTAGCTCACGCGGGCTCTTGAATGAACCATAGTAAAGGCCACGGCCAATATGCATATAGACCACAACAAAGAACATGGAGGCGCCGACCGCATGCATGTAGCGAATCAGCCAGCCAAAGTTCACATCGCGCATGATGCGCTCCACCGAATCGAATGCGACGGTAAAGCCACCAAGGGTCGCTTCAGCAGATGGCTTATAGTACATCACAAGGAAAATACCGGTAAGAATCTGCAGAACGAGCACCAACAGTGCTAAGGAACCGAAGTTCCACATGTAGTTCAAATTTTTCGGTGCCGGATACTCTGTAAGTTGAGACTTGATGATCGCCTCGGCACCAGTTCGCTTGTCAATCCAGGCGAACAGCTGTGTTTTCATTATTTTATCTAACACTTTTTCCCTCCCCCTGAATTAACCGATTACCACAACGGTATCGGATGTATATTTGTACGGCATCAAATGCAGGTTTTGCGGTGCAGGCGAGCCTTTAACCACACGAGCTGACATATCGTAGTAAGAACCATGACATGGGCAGTGCCATCCACCTGGCCAATCCGAAGGTACGGAATCACCCCACTCTTTACGCCCTGCACTCGGCTTAAATAGCGGAATGCAACCAAGGTGTGTACAGCTGGCGACTACGATAAGGTATTCTGACTTGATGGCGCGATACTTGCGCTTCTCTGGCGTATCCATCCACTCTGCCTGAACCTCAGCAGCAGCCTCTGAACTGGCATCTTTCAAACTATCATCATGTCCATCCACCTGCGCCAACAGTTCCGGCGTACGGTGAACAACAAACACAGGCTTACCCTGCCACTGAATGGTGACAAGCTGACCCGCTTCAACAGTTGATACGTCAAACTCTGTCTTTGCAGCTGCCAGCGTATCTGCGGCAGGCAACATACTCCCTATGAATGGAACCGCGGTTCCGGCTGCAGCTACTGCACCCAAGCCGCCAGCGGCAACATAAAGAAAGTTTCGACGCGACTGATCTGCATGATCTGTCATAGAACTCCCCTCCCTGATTTCGGACTCAATTTCCAAAGGGTGATGACTATCAGCCACTCAACAGACGGTCAACCCTTGATGTCGGCAAAACTTTCAGTTCCGACAATTACAAAAGAAACCCGGCTTCACTGATGTGAACACCGGGCTTCATATGGTTAAAACAACCAAGCAATCAGGCGCTTGCCAACTCCCTAATATCCTTGATCGCTTTGGCGTAATCATCAGCGCCATATACAGCGGAGCCGGCCACTATCGCATCGGCACCTGCAGCTCCCACCTCAGCGGCCGTTTTTACATTCACACCACCATCAACCTCAAGCCATGCATCACACCCTGCATCATCCAGCATCTTACGCGCATCGCGCACCTTCTCAGTCACCGCGTGAATATAGGACTGGCCACCATAACCTGGGTTCACACTCATCAGCAACACAAGATCGGTACAGTGTAGTACATGCTTAATGGTGGATACAGGCGTTGCCGGATTAAGGCTGACACCCGCCTTTTTACCAAGAGAACGAATCAGTTGCAGAGTGCGCTCAAGGTGAGTGCAGGCCTCCTGATGCACGGTAATAATATCAGCACCAGCATTGGCAAAAAATTCAACCTGCGTATCTGGGTGCTCAACCATCAAATGCACATCAATCGGCTTATCAGTATAGCTGCGAATCGCCTTGCAGATATTGTCGCCAATGGTGATCGGGGGCACAAATGTTCCATCCATCACATCAAAGTGAATCCAGTCCGCACCTGCCTTATCAACAGCTGCAATCTCTTCACCCAAACGCGCAAAATCAGCCGATAGAATGGATGGTGCAATGACAATATCTTTTTTCATGAAAGCCCCCTTTTTGAGAGAGCGGAAATTAGCGTTTTTCTTCTGTTGCGTCCAGTTCGGATAGCCACTGGCTCAACGCCTCAATCTGCCCCCCGGTCAGCGGGCCACCGACACTTTTGGCAAAGCCCGGCATGTGCTGTGAACCTGTTCCGTTGGCAGTCAGCGTAGCTAGAATATCCCTACGAATGTGTGAAAGCGCGGGTGCAGAAGCGCCCTCAGCCTCTACACCATGACACATGGCACAAACCGCCGCATAGATATCAAGCCCACTCACCTTGCCCTCTGCAGGTGTGTAGTGACAGGAAGCGCACTTGCCATCGAAGATGGATCGATTGCTGCCATTCAGGTGCGGATCAGGGCGTACTGCGAGTGCCAGCCACGCCTTACTCGTTCTCCCTTCCGCATCAGTCAACAGAACCCACTTCTTTACCTCATCCTGTTTGGCAAAAGTATCGATCACCACATGTATGCGGGTAAACCCGCCCGGCATGATGAGCCGCTCTTCAGGCTCTGCTACAGAGCAGCCACAAGAGGTCTGTACATCAACAATCTGCTGCATGGTATCGCCAGAGTTTCTCACACGGAGATACACCTCTGCACTCTCCCCCTCCTTAACTGAACCCATATCAATATGATCAGGCTCAAAAAGAAGTGGTGAGGATAGCACTTCGGATTCAGATACCGGCAATGGTTCGGGCTGCTGCATACAGGCCGCAACAAACAGCACTACTCCCAATGCAATCACACGTCTGATGGTCATCTCAGCCATTCTTTCAACACCTCTGGAATATTAACCTCACCTGCCATCATCCTCTGCAGTTCGGGAGGCTCACAGTTTAATATTCGCTCAATCGCACTCACTACCTGCACGTCATCCACCTTAGCTTCAAGCAGCGGTGATAGCCATGCATCAAGCTCCAGCATCCCCTGCCGATTCAACCGATAGCGCATACGCCGAAGCTTTATCTCCATCTCGTTCACAAGTTCAAACCATCAAGATTTGCGAGCCAGCAACTTACGCTTAATATGATTGATGGCTGCAGTCGGGTTCAACTCTTTCGGACACGCCTCCATACAGTTCATAATCTGATGGCAACGATAGAGCCGAAACGCATCCTCCACCTGATCAAGGCGCTCTCCTGTTTTCTCATCACGTGAGTCGAGAATCCAACGGTTGGCATGAAGCAGTGCCGCAGGGCCAAGGAAGCGATCACCATTCCACCACCACGATGGGCACGATGTGGTACAGCAGGCACAAAGAATACACTCATAAGAGCCATCCAGTCGCGCACGATCTTCGGGTGATTGTAACCTTTCATGCTCAGGTGTCGGTGTAATCGTCTGTAGCCACGGTTGAATCTGGCGATACTGGTCAAGGAAGTGATCCATATCGACAACCAGATCACGAATAACATGCATGGATGGGAGCGGCCGCACATGAATCGGCTGCTGCAGACCTGCAATCGGCGTAATGCAGGCCAACCCATTGACGCCATTGATATTGACACCGTCGGAACCACATACACCCTCACCACACGAACGGCGGAAGGTAAGTGTGCCGTCCAGCTCCCATTTGATATAATTGAGGGCATCAAGAAGCTTCATGCCAGGGTTAAGAAGTGGCACCTCAAATGATTGCATGTGAGGCTTTCCACCCTTCTCAGGATCATAACGAAACAGCGATAACCCGATCACCTGACCCATCAGTACACTCTCTTTCTGGGCGGGAATGACTCCACCGTGATAGGGGTCATCCGTACAGGCTTATAGCTAAGTACCACTTTTTCATCTTTGATCGTTGCCAGCGTATGCTTTAACCAGCCCTCATCATCACGATCGGGGTAATCATCACGAGCATGGGCACCACGCTACACGATGTTTGCCA
>CAZFCL010000044.1:0-8189 GCA_964517705.1 uncultured Zetaproteobacteria bacterium
ATCGCGCTGGGTGGCACAGGCAAATGCAACCGAATCGGTTGTTGATATCAGGCTACCCAGTGGCCATTTTGCTACGGTGCCCGTGGCACAGCCCTACACACAGAAGAGTCCCATTCAGCTGGTGCAAGAAGATGGCGAGGGCAGTGCGCGATTGTTGTGTGAGGGTGAATCACTTGCGGTACAGTTGTTGCCTGCGCCGCGCTTCTATCGCAATCAGACCCGTTCGGGAGCCCGTATGGGTAGCTTTGCCTCTCTGCATGAAAGCCTGCTTATGCTTAACCCTCTTATGGGCTGCGGCTTTTTTGCCGAGCAGGGGCAGGCGTGCCAATACTGCCAGTATGACTCCATGCTCAATGAGAAAGAGCCGCCACTGCGTGATCCACTTGAACTTGTTGAGGTGGTGCGCGCCGCACTTACCGAGCGTGAGATCGATACAATCTACCTCTACAATGGTTATACGCCGGGCGATGATGCTGGCCTAAGTCGCCTGGTGCCGTTGATTGCTCTGCTCAGGCGCCATGTTGGACATCGTCAGATTGCACTGGAGACGGTTGCACCAAAAGACACCAAAGTTATTGATGCACTCTATGCAGCAGGGCTCGATGTGTTTGTCTGCAACCTTGAACTGCACAGTGCCGATCGCTTTGCCGAGCTATGCCCCGGTAAGGAGCAGTGCGGTGGCCAGGATGCGATCTGGAAAGCACTGGATTATGCTCAGCACGTATTCCGGCCGGGAGCCGTGGTTAGTAATTTGATTGTTGGGCTCGAAGATGCTGAGTCAAGCAAACGGGGTATTGATGCCCTTATTTCGCACGGTGTGGTGCCACTACTGCAGCCATTCAGGCCGCTACCCGGCACGCCACTTGAAAGCACGCCGCTGCCAGCACTGGAAAGTATGGAGGAGCTTTTCCTCTATCTTTATGACGCACTTGCAGCTGTCGATTTTCCTACTCATCGTCTGCGCCATATGGGCCGTGTTCTAACTCCGATGGAGAGCCGTGTGTTAGATGGTGGAGAGCCAGCGCTGACAGAGCGTTGGGTCGCCTCTTCGTTGGGGCGCCGATGGGATAGCTGGATGAATGGCTTAAGGCGCCACTTGCGGGCTGGAAATGGAGATGTTGAAACGCTGGATCAGCGCCCCATCCACCTTCTCTTTGCCGGGCAACTTCTCCCATTTATTGCACTTCTGACTACTATCGGAGCTGTTGCGATCGCAAGCTCAATGGATGCCCCAGAAGGGTTGACACAGAATGGCTGGCAATCACTGGTGGTATTTGGGCTCTGTCTGGTGCTGTGGGTGACACAGCTTTTGCCACTTGCTGCGACATCAATTCTAGGGTTAGCCCTACTGCCGCTGCTTGGCGTTATGCCAGCAGGTGATGTGTTTGCGCTGTTTGGCAACCCAGCTGTATTTTTTATTCTCGGTGCATTCATGTTGGCTGCCGGGGCTATGCAGAGTGGGCTCTCAGAACATATGGCACTGACAGTAATTGAGCGTGTCGGGACCAGCCCGCGAAGACTTCTGTTAACGATGCTTCTGCTTCCTGCATCGATGGCATTCGTTATGCCGGAGCATGCTGTGGCGGCACTGTTTCTCCCCATTGCCTGGGAGGTTGTTCGTAGCCTTGGTCTCAAAGCAGGGAACCGTTATGCCCAGTCGATCTTTTTTGCGCTGGCATGGGGTGCGATTATTGGCGGTGTCGTGACACTATTGGGCGGTGCACGTGGGCCGCTGGCCATGGCGCTCAGTGAAGAACTGACAGGAAGCAGCTTCTCTTTCCTCGACTGGACTTTAGCGGCAGCACCTATTGCACTGCCTGTGTTGGCAATTTCCGCTTTTGTACTGTGCCGTATCACCCCGATGAAAGGGTTGGATATCTCATCCGCACGCGAGCGTATATCGCTACGCAGGCTTGAACTCGGTGACCTCAGTCTTCGGGCAAAAACAATGGCACTGCTGCTCCTGTTTACGGTGATAGCGTGGCTGTTTTCCGGGCATGCCAGCAGCCTGGCAGGGATCGCCCTGATCAGTGTGGTATGTATGTTTGCCCTTCGTCTGGTGAGCTGGCGTGCTGTAGAGCAGCATGTGAACTGGGGTGTGATCCTGATGTATGGCGGTGCGATTGCGATAGGCAAAGCACTGACTGTTACGGGGGCAGGCGTCTGGTTGGCACATGTTATTTTTCCGGAAAGCCTTGCAGGGCTTGCGCTATTGGCGCTATTGGCATTGATCACACTCTTTTTTACCGAGGGTGTAAGTAATGCGGCTGCTGTGGCAATTGTGCTACCGGTAGCTATTCCGATTGCAGCAGCAGCCGGTATTGATCCTGTTACAGTGGCTCTAACCGTTGGTATTATCTCAGGCTTTGCTTTTATGCTGCCGATGGGGACACCGCCAAACGCAATGATTTTTGGCAGTGGATTTGTACGTGCTACACATATGCTGCGCTATGGCGCTGCTCTGTCGCTGTCAGCATTTATACTTTTTTTAGTCGCAGCATCGCTCTGGTGGCCAGTGCTGGGAAGGGTTGGGTAAGATGAGTTCTTTGGTAGAGCAGGCGGTTGACCTGCTGGAAGAGGCGAAGCAGCTGCATGGGGATAGGCTGGCGTACCCTTGCTCCATGGGTTTGGAGAGTTCGGTGATGATTGATCTCATCCATCGGAACGGCCTCGATATTCCTATGATGACGCTGGATACTGGCCGCCTTCCGCAAGCGACCTACGATGTGATTGCTGCTGTTGAGCAGCGTTATGGTGCTCGTATTCGGGTGATTTTTCCAGATTGTCATGAAGTGGAAGCGATGGTGCGCGAGCACGGAGTGAACCTATTTCGCAAGTCACCAGAGTTACGTAAAACATGTTGCGATATTCGTAAGGTTCGGCCACTAAACCGAGCGCTCCAGGGTATGGAGGCGTGGATTACCGGCAGGCGGCGTCAGCAATCAAAAGGGCGTTTGGGGCTGGAATTTGTCGAGACTGATCCGACCTCTGATATGAAGAAGTACAACCCGTTGCTGGAGTGGAGCCTTGATGATGTATGGGAGTACGTAAAAGCCAATGATGTTCCCTATAACAGGCTCCATGATGCGCACTATCAATCCATCGGTTGTGAGTGCTGCACGCGTGCCATTACAGTTGGCGAAGATGAGCGTGCCGGCCGTTGGTGGTGGGAAAATGATGATGTGGTGGCAGAGTGCGGCCTCCACGTGATGAGCATCAAACAGGTGGTTGGTGAGATTGAAGATGGTGAAGGCATCTAGAGGTAGTAGATGAACGAGAAGATTTCAGAACATAAATTGACACAACTTAAGGCGCTAGAGGCGGAGTCGATTCACATCATTCGTGAGGTGGTAGCCGAGTTTCGCAACCCAGTGATGCTCTACTCTGTGGGCAAGGACTCGAGTGTGTTACTGCATCTGGCGCGAAAGGCTTTTTATCCGGCACCGATCCCTTTTCCACTCCTGCATGTTGATACCGGCTACAAGTTTAAAGAGATGTATGAGTTCCGTGACTGGTATACGAAAGAGGTTGGGGCAAATCTGATCGTGCGCCGTAATGAGGAAGCGATTGCGAAGGGGATGAATCCCAAGGACTTTGGCGTGGCTCGCTGCTGCGGCGCCCTAAAAACTCAGGGACTGCTTGATGCGCTTGAAGAGGGCGAGTACGACGCCGCATTTGGTGGCGCACGCCGTGATGAGGAGCGCAGCCGAGCCAAGGAGCGTGTATTTTCACTGCGCGATGAGTTTGGCCAGTGGGATCCGAAGAATCAGCGTCCTGAACTCTGGAATATCTATAATGGACGCATTCATGAAGGTGAGTCGGTACGTGTATTTCCGATCTCCAACTGGACTGAGATGGATGTCTGGCTCTATATCCGCGAGGAGAATATTCCGATTGTGCCACTCTACTTTGCCAAAGAGCGCCTGATGGTGGAGAGGAAGGATATGCTGATTCCTTACTACGAAGAGATGAAAGATCAGCTGCTTGAGGGTGAGGAGCCCACGCCTGTTATGAGTCGCTTCCGTACACTGGGCTGTAGCCCTTGCACAGGTGCAGTGCGTTCAACCGCAACAAATATGGATGAAATTGTAATAGAGGCTGCGGCCGCACGGCGCTCAGAGCGTGAAACACGCATTATTGACCACGGCTCAAACTCTATGGAAGACAAAAAGAAAGAGGGCTATTTCTAGGGTGTTCGTACTCTTTTGTAGTAAATATTGGGGTTAAGTGTGACAGAACTGAATATTGAAATGACCAGAGAGGTTGAACTGCTGCGACTGGTGACAGTAGGCAGTGTCGATGATGGTAAATCAACACTTATTGGCCGGCTTCTGGTTGATACCAAGGGCGCATTTGAGGATCAGCTACTGGCAGTCCGCAAGAAGAAGGGCGAGGAGCAGGAGCATACTGCTTCTGCCGCTGAGATCGACTTGGCAATGCTGACAGATGGCTTGGCGGCTGAGCGTGAGCAGGGGATTACCATTGATGTGGCTTACCGCTATTTTGCCACACCAAAGCGTAAATTTATTATGGCGGACTGTCCGGGCCATGAGCAGTACACCCGCAATATGGTGACCGGCGCCTCTACAGCCAATGCAGCCATTATTCTGATTGATGCACGCAATGGTGTAATGCCACAGACCAAGCGCCACACCCATATTTTGGGACTTCTCGGCATGCCGCATCTGATTGTTGCAGTAAATAAGATGGACCTTGTTGAGCATGATCAGTCTAGGTTTGAGTCTATTCGTGAGGAGATGAAGGTTTACTGCGAAAAGCAGGGCATCAGGGATCTGATCTGTATTCCTATGTCGGCGCTTGATGGTGATATGGTGGCTGCGCGCGGTGATCATATGGATTGGTACAAGGGCAAGACACTGCTTGAGACGCTTGAGGAGCTGTCGGTGATGGACGCGGTTGACGAAAAGCCGTTCCGCTTTCCGGTGCAGCTGGTGAATCGTCCGCAGACTTCCGATCTGCCGGACTACCGTGGTTTTATGGGAACGGTTGTTTCTGGCACTGTTAAAGTGGGTGATAAGGTTGTGGCTGTGCCGAGCGGCAATGCATCTACAGTCAATGAAATCGTTACCTTTGACGGAAATCTTGAAGAGGCATTTGCACCGCAGAGCATCACCATCACGCTGAATGATGAGATTGATATTTCGCGTGGCGATATGTTGGTGCATGCTGGAGAGAGTGTGGAAGACAGCAAAGAGCTGTGTGCCAATGTCTGCTGGATTGGCGATGAGCCGTTGAGTGAGCGCAAAAAGTACCTCTTGAAACACAATACCAGCAGCGTCAAGGCGATGGTGACCTCTATCGATTTTAAGACCGATATTCATACGCTTGGACATGAAGAGGGCGCCAATGAATTGGCGATGAATGAGATTGGGCAGATATCCTTCAAATTGCTCAAGCCACTACACTACGACAGCTATGCGGAAAATCGTGCCACCGGCAGCTTTATTTTGATTGATACATTCACCAACAATACTGTTGGTGCGGGCATGATTGTTTGATTGTGCTTTAATGGCAGGAGAGTGAATGTTTAACAGTTTGAGCGAAAAGCTCGGTGGTATTGCCAATAAGTTACGTGGTGCGGCACGCGTATCTGAGGCTGATCTTGATGCCACACTGCGCGAAATGCGCATGGCACTGCTTGAGGCAGATGTGGCACTACCGGTGGTGCGGCACCTGCTGGCCGAAGTTCGTGAGCGCGCCCTTGGTGCTGAAGTGGCCAAGAGCCTGCAGCCGGGTCAGGTCATCATCAAAATTCTTAACGATGCACTTGCCGATCTTCTGGGCGGGCAGCGTCGTGATCTCGATCTCAGCAAAATCCCTTCGGTCATCCTTCTTTGTGGACTACAGGGTGCTGGTAAAACGACGACGGCAGGTAAGCTCGCACGCCTGCTAACCAGCCAGGGAAAGAAGGTGGCGCTTACCTCTGTTGATGCCACGCGTCCGGCGGCACGGGAACAGTTGCAGATTTTGGCAGGTCAGGTCGATGTGCCCTATATTGCAGGTGATGGCGGTAGCGCTGTGGGCATGGCGAAATCAGCACTCAAGCAGGCAGGCCGTGACGGGCATCATGTCTTGATCCTTGATACAGCTGGTCGACAGGTGGTTGATGATGCGCTGATGGCGGAGATCAGTGAGGTCGCAGGCAGCGTAAGTGCGACTGAGCGATTACTGGTGCTTGATGCCATGACGGGCCAGGCAGCACTTTCAATTGCTGAGCAGTTCCATGCTGCTGTGAATATGTCTGGCTGTATTTTAACCAAGACAGATGCCGATGTGCGCGGTGGCGCAGCGATTTCTGTAGCACATAGCACGGGTGTTCCGGTTCGCTATGTCGGTACCGGTGAGAAAATCGATGCTTTTGAACTATTTGAGCCACAGCGTATGGCGGGCCGGATTCTTGGCCAGGGTGATGTGGTCGGACTGGTGGAGAAGATTCAGTCCGGCGTCGATGAGAAACAGGCGCAGAAGGCTGCAGATAGGCTTAAGAAGGGAAAGTTTGATCTTGGTGACTTTGCTGAACAGCTAGGCCAGATGCAAAACATGGGTGGTATGGCGGGCATGCTCAAGATGATGCCGGGTATGAAGTTGCCACAGGAAGCGTTGGATCAGGTTGACGACAAGCCGGTAAAGCAGATGCAGGCAATGGTCTATTCGATGACGGTGAAAGAGCGCAAATATCCCAAGCTTATCAACGGTAGTCGCAAGCGCCGCATTGCAGCGGGTTCGGGTACATCGGTTCCTGAGCTCAATCGTATGCTCAAACAGTTTACTCAGATGCAGCGCATGATGAAAAAAATGAAAGGCAACAAAGGTAAACGTATGCTGGCCCAGATGATGGGTAAATTTGGCGGTATGGGCGGTGGCGGTATGCCTCCCGGCATGCCGAAGATGTAACTTCGGCCGTTGCAAAATAGCTTTAAATAAAGAGATGACTTTTCTTGGGTGGGCGTTATAGTCCGCCGCCTGTTTTTTCGGAGGTTTGTACAAAAATGGCAACTGTTATTCGTTTAAGCCGTGGTGGTCGCAAGAAGCGCCCGTTCTATTCAGTGGTTGTGCTGGATAGTCGTAAATGTCGTGACGGCGCATTCATCGAGAAGCTGGGTTACTATGATCCATGCACCGATCCTGAGGTTGTAGAGCTGAATCTGGATCGCGTACAGGCATGGGCTGATCAGGGTGCGCAGATCTCTCCTCGTGTGCAGAGCGTGATCAAGCTGGCTCAGATTGACCCTGAGACTCGTGCCAAGCAGGCATCAGAGAAGAAAGCAGCTGCTGAAAAGGCCGCAGCGGAAAAAGTAGCGGCTGAGAAGAAGGCTGCTGAGGAAGCTGCCGCAGCAGAGAAGAAAGCCGCCGAAGAGGCCGCAGCTGCAGAGCAAAAAGCTGCTGAAGAGGCTGCAGCCGCAGAAGCTGCCGCAGAGGAAGAGGCGCCAGCCGAAGAGCCTGAAGCTGCTGAGGCAGCAGATGAGGAGAAAGCTGACAGCTAATCGCTTTCTGGAAGTTGGTGTTGTCACCGGGTCACATGGCCTGAAGGGCGCACTAACCATTTTTTCACATACCCGGCCCGCCATTGGCGTCGCCGGGTATTCTTTTTGGTGGGTTGGGGAGTCTCCCGAATCGGCCATCTCTTATAAAGTTAATCGTTGCTGGCAACATGGTGGTAAGAAGATACTTGCTGAACTGGAAACTGTGCACGACTCCAGCAGTGCCGAGGCTTTGAAGCAGCAGCATATTTGGGTTGATGTTGGTGAGGTTGAGGTCGGTGATGATGAGTATCTGTGGTGCGCGTTGACCGGATTCAAGGTGTTAACAACAGATGGTGAACTGCTTGGTGTGGTTGCAGGCCTTGCCGAGTTTGGTGCGCAAGACAACCTGTGTGTGGCCACCACAGACGATACAACCTATGCGGGAGGCACTTCCGGCGAGTGGTTGCTCCCCTTTGTTGAGGATGTAATTGTGCTTATTGATGAGGCGGAAGAGATCATTGAGGTCAACCTTCCTGATGGAATAGATATATGTTTTACGCCCAGGTCTTGACGCTTTTTCCGGAGTTCTTTGACTCTCCACTATCCTGTTCAATCCCAAGGCGGGCTATTGAGATGGGGGTAGTTTCTGTTGATACGATTCAAATCCGCGATTTTGCTACAGATAAGCATCAACGGGTAGATGAT
>CAZFCL010000045.1:0-8004 GCA_964517705.1 uncultured Zetaproteobacteria bacterium
CTCACTCAGTTCAGTGTTAAACAGTCTGGAGGTGTCGCTAATACCAGCATCGGAAAGCTCCTGTGCAAGCGCCTCGATAAGTTCTACACCCTCCTCCATCACCACTTCAGTTCGGTAGACACTGAAGTGTTCCTGCATGATCGACTGCATGCGCGAGCGCACATCAGAGATACGCACACCACCAGGTCCCCGCTGCGCAGAGTTCAACCAGCGCTCTACCCTTTTAACGGCTGGCCTCCAACAGTCTGGATCAAGCGGTGGGTGATACTTCTGTGCCTTGAGTTTCTCAACCACCTGCTCACCACAGACATATCCAAAAACAATGATCTCCAGTAGCGAATTACCACCCAGGCGATTGGCACCATGTACCGAAACACAGGCCGCCTCGCCAATGGCATAAAGCCCGGGAAAAATAGCTTCACCATCGCCATCAGAGGTCACCACTTCACCAAAGCGATTGGTGGGAATACCACCCATGGTATAATGTGCGGTTGGCAATACTGGAATCGACTCTTTCGTACAATCGACATGCGCAAAGCGCAGTGCCAATTCATAGATATTGGGCAGACGTTCATGAATCAGTTCTGCGCCAAGGTGATCAAGCTTGAGCAATACATGATCCTTATTGGCACCACAGCCTCTTCCTTCACGAAGCTCAACAGCAATTGCACGCGACACAACATCACGACTCGCCAAGTCCTTGGCTGTAGGCGCATAGCGTTCCATAAACCGCTCACCATCGGTATTTATCAGATAACCACCCTCCCCGCGCACGGCCTCCGTGATCAGTGCGCCAACGTCGGCGATACCTGTCGGGTGAAATTGAAAGAACTCCATATCCTCAACTGGCAACCCGGCATCGAGCGCAAGCGCGCCTCCATCACCGGTACAGATATGGGCATTGGTGGTCGATTTGAATACACGGCCCGCACCACCCGTCGCAAGAATCACCGCTTTGGCCTGAAAAAGGTGGTAACAGCCATTGGCAATATCCCACGCCATCACGCCATGGCAACCATCATCATCGGCAACCAGATCGAGTGCGAAAAACTCCTCATAAAAATGAGTGCCTGCGCGAAGATTCTGCTGGTAGAGGGTATGGAGAATAGCGTGGCCAGTACGGTCAGCGGCGGCACATGTTCTGGATGCCTGACCACCCTCGCCCAGCTCTCGTGACTGTCCGCCAAATGGGCGTTGATAGATAGTGCCATCATCAAGCCGTGAGAACGGTACGCCCTGATGCTCCAGTTCACGCACAATACGCGGTGCGGCACGGCACATATATTCGATCGCATCCTGATCACCCAGGTAGTCGGAACCCTTGACTGTATCATACATATGCCATTTCCAATGGTCGGAGAGTACATTGCCAAGCGAAGCATTGATGCCACCTTGCGCCGCCACCGTATGTGAGCGAGTTGGCATCACCTTGGTCACAACAGCAACACGATGGCCGGCATCAGCCAGCTGTAGTGCGCAGCGCATGCCCGCCCCGCCAGAGCCAATGATGACAACATCGTGGAAGTGATTGATCACACTGTCATTTGAAAGGTAGGTCATAGCACTTCTCTCAAGCCCCTCATGCCCAAGCCCATATCAGTGCCATCCACCACACTCCGAAGCCGACCATCAGCAGTAGCACAGCACCCGTCAGAAGTACGCGCCAAAAGATATGATGCACGTAATCCTCAAGAATCATCTTGAGGCCCACATAGGCATGCAAAACCAGCGCCAGAATCAGAACAGTATGCAGAACCCTCGAATAGATATGGTCGACAATCTCAAACAGCGACTGCTGATCAAGGCTGCCACTATAAACTGCAACAAGCAGGAAAAAAGGCAGCGGCAGTAGAAACAGCAGCACAACTGCCGAGAGTCGCTGCCAGTACCAATCAGACAGGCCGCTGTGTGCCGCACCGGGCTCCTTGACTGTCCTCATAAAAGCAGCACCAGAAGTGCTCCCACTATCGCAGCCAGTGCCAATACAATGTAAGCGCTTCTTCGCAATGCCGGGCGCCTCTCAAACCAACCGATATCGATACAAAGAAAGCGAACACCATTAACAAGGTGATAGGAGAGCGACACACCAGCCAGCCAAAGAAAAAACTTACCCCACCCGGAGTGGAGCCATGTAGAGGCCATGTCGAACTGATCAGGGCTACCCATCATACCACGCAACAGCCAGAGATAGAGAGGGACAAACAGCACCAATGCAATTCCACTGGCACGATGTGCAAGACTGGCCACCATGGCTACATGCCAGCGATAGATTGTAAGACGTGGGGAGAGTGGCCCCTTAGGCCTGCCTAACTGTTTCTGCACGAGAAAATTCCCAGATGACAAACGATGCTTGGCATCACCTCTCCTTATCATCACCCCTTTCAAGGCTCTGACGCATTTCAGAGACTATTTTAGCCAACTCTCCGGCAAGGTACCAGCCCCTCTGCGCACCCGCTTTACCGTGCAGCGCTACAGTAGATGAGATTAATTCGCCCAATGTTGTCCCATCACCTTTGCGGCGTGCCAGCTGAGCGCCAATCATGCCTGCGAGTACATCACCGGAACCGGCTGTTGCCAGCTGTGGAGAACCAAAAGGATTCAGATATAGATCGCGTTCGGGGGAGACAACCAGCGTCTCTGAGCCTTTTAGTACAACCCAGCATTTATAGCGGTGAACTAGGTCAAGTGCTGCGCGTTTGCGATCACTCTGCACAGTTTCGACATCGCTCTCCAGCAACCTGGCCGCCTCACCCGGATGGGGTGTGATTACGCTCAAGGCCGAACGCTGAGCCAGTTTCTTTTGCAGGGCAGGTGTTGAAGCCAATATGTTTAATCCATCGGCATCAATCACCATTGGCTTATCTGTATCAAGCAGCATCGCAAATAGCTCGCCACGATCTCTCCCCCAGCCGGGGCCAGCCACAATAGCATCCGCACTACGCCATATTTCGGATGACTCTGGGTGGGCCATCACCTCAAGGTTGGCTGATGCGATAACCGGCCACACCGTATCGGGGCAAACAATACTGGCAAGCCCTGCACCAGCACCATAAGCGCCAAGACCTGCCAGCTGTGGTGCACCGGTATATCCCGGTGACCCACCGAAAATCCAGACATGCCCGAAATAGCCCTTATGCGAAAGCCGAGGACGTGGCGGCCATGCAGCATCAAGATATGCATTATCGATCAAACAGGTGCTATTTACACAGAAGCAGTGCTCTTCTTCCTCGTCACAGTCACATGTCTCTTTCCAGGATGCCTGAATGGCATCGTCACCAATGCCAATGTCAGCCACGGCGAGTAGCTCCCCGGCATAGTCACGCCCCTCTGAGAGCCAGTGCCCCCACTTGGAGGCAGCAATAGGAAGTGTCATATCGGCTCTCACTGCGCAACCAAGCACCCTACCGCTATCCGAGCAGATGCCACTGGCAATATCGATACTCAGAACAGGCCTATCGCAGGCATTGACTCTGGCAACCGCTTCAGCCACTAACCCTTCCAGCGGCCTACCAAGGCCTGTGCCAAACATCGCATCCACCACAATCACCGAGCGACTTAACCAGCGCTCTACTTCAGCGATCTGATCGATGGATGTCGCCTCCCTGATTTTAACACCGGCACTGCAAGCACGATCTGCATGCTCTCTGCAAACACCATCAAGTGATTCAACAGGCACCAGAGATACCACTGTAATCGGGATACGATAGTTGTTGCGTAGGTGGTATGCGGCAGAAAAGCCATCGCCACCGTTATTACCGGGGCCGGTGATAATCACAATGCGGCCATAACCGGGCACTTTTTTTAGCACCATGGCAGCAGTTGCGCGGCCTGCCCTGTCCATCAAATCGAACTCGGATATACCTTCTGCGACAGTAATCTCGTCAGCTTTACGCATCTGCGTGGCGGTTAAAATTCGGGTAATGCTCATTCACTCCCCCCCCTGCTATCTCTTGCACTTCGATAGCCCAACCTCCACGCTCAAAAGAGTGTCGTCAACACTCTCCTTCAGCGACCGCAAAGGCCATAGCAATGCCATCATCATCGGTAAGTGAAATATGCACAGTTTCAATGCCAAACTTGGCAGACAGTGCCGCTGCAGAGCCATGCAGGGTGATCTCAGGCTTGCCGGAGGCAAGGTGGATGGTTTCGATATCATGCAGCTTGATCCCATGCCGGAAGCCTGTGCCCATAGCCTTCACGGCCGCTTCCTTGGCAGCAAAAAGCATCGCCAATCTGCGTGCCACATTCTCCTTGGCTTGTGCCTGCTCAATTTCCGCTTTGGTATAAACACGGCTCAGAAATCGCTCTCCAAACCGTTCGATTGCACTTGCGATACGGTCGATCGCTACAAGGTCAGTACCAATGCCAACAATGGGCATCAGCGCACCATCACCGCTCTAAAATCAGCAACTGCCTGCCTGAGCCCTTTGGATATTGCATCGGCAATAATAGCGTGGCCGATATTGAGCTCCTCCACTTCAGGAATGGTGCAAATGGCCGGGGTATTATCCAGTGTTAATCCGTGGCCTGCGTGTACAATCAAGCCAATATCACTGGCCAGTTTTGCACCATCGGTAAGAGCCGCCAGCTCTTTCACCTGTGCACTGCCGAAATAGTTCGCATAGTGGCCGGTGTGGAGCTCTACCACTGCCGCGCCGATTTCGCGACTGGCACGAATCTGCTCAGGAACAGGGTCAATAAACATTGAGACGCGGATACCAACAGCTGACAGGCGCTCAACAGCGGTGGCCAGGCGTGCCTGGTGCATAACAACATCGAGCCCACCCTCAGTGGTCAACTCCTCACGCTTCTCCGGCACCAAACAGCAGGCTGTAGGCTTCAGTCGTTCACATATTGCTACCATCTCATCGGTAACACCCATCTCCATATTCAGATGCAGTCCATCAATTGCCGCTAGTCGCTCCATATCGTGATCCTGAATATGACGCCGATCTTCACGAAGGTGTGCAGTAATGCTATCAGCTCCGCCTGCCATACAGATCGAAACAGCATCGAGTGGATCGGGATAAGAGGTCCCACGCGCCTGTCTTATCGTAGCAATATGATCAATGTTTACGCCCAGATGAATCATAAAATATTACCTATCACTTAAAGCTCTCCGTTGCCTTGATGCCATGCTTCTGCAGTGTCGTGCGAATCATCTCTCGCCAAATTTCTCCATGCTTCTCAGACAGCATCACGCGCTCACCCCGCATCAGTACCTCAATGGATTTCCTCAAGCCTGCAGATATTTCCATTCCCTGACCACACGCGCCACACAACATCTCGCCACCTCGCCAGAACATGGTGCCACCTGAAGCGGCCGAACAGTGCCAGCAGTGCAACATACTGCCCAGCCAGCCAGCTTGTTCAAACAGACTCCAAACAGCTGGCAGCAGTGGCTGGCCGCCACTTTTAGGCAGCATAAGCGCTGCTCTCATCAGCTCATTAAATCCGTGCAGGTCACCTTCCTGAAAAAGGCGTGATGCTATGGCGACAAGCTCCTGACCATCGAGAATACGGTCAGGCTGCAGTAGCGCCGACCCTCGCTGCACATTGGTCAACGTGCCCATACCACTTCTACCTGGCCGCCAATGGAGATCCAACAGGTGGAGTGGCTCAAGACTGGCTCGAAAATCACTCTTAGGCCGCCTGGCACCCCTTGCCATCAACACGATACGACCATGATGTTCAGTAAAAAAGTGACAGATCAGCGAGGTATCACCATATGGAACCCGCTTGAGCAGCAAAGCCCGGTCGACTAGCTCTGCCACGAGTTAGCTGTCAGACCCCAATCCGAGATCCATCAGCTTGCCCGGATGATCGAACCAGTCAGCATCTACCTTAGCCCACAGATTGAGGCGCACTCGGCACCCAAGAAGTTCCTCCAGGCCCATACGCGCCTTTGTGCCTACCGCCTTCATGCGCTCACCACCCTTGCCAATCAGCATCGGCTTGTGCCGTTCACTACCGACCAGAATCACGGCATCAATCTCAATCAGATTATCATCAGACTCTTCAAAACGCTCAATATCAACCGCTGTCTGAAAAGGAATCTCCTGATGCATGGAGAGAAACACCTGTTCACGCACATATTCGGCTGCCAATTGGCGCTGGCTTTGGTCGGTAAACCAGTCTGGATCATAGATTGCTGGCTGTTTCGGAAGGTGCTCTGTTAACTCTTTGATAAGCTCATCAGTCTGCACACCCTTCCTGGCTGATACAGGTATATAGGCCACAGCCTCTGGATCAAGGCGTTGAATCTCTAACAACCGCGGCAGTAGTTTCGACTTGTTAGCTTTATCTACTTTGTTCAGCACGTGGATACGAGGCTGTGTCAATCTGCCATCGGCAAAACGCTCAATGAGCATGCGTGTGCCGACATCCAGAGGCTGGCTGGCATCCTGCATGATCGCTAACACGTCAGCCTCCTCTGCGGCCGCGTAGGCGATACGAACCATGTTACGGTTGAGCTGTTTCACACCTTTGTGAATTCCCGGTGTATCTACAAATACAATCTGTCGCAGCTCATCTGAATAGATGCCAAGAATACGATGACGTGTCGTCTGTGGCTTAGGGGTTACAATCGCCACTTTGGCACCAATAATATGGTTCATCAGTGTTGATTTACCTACATTGGGGCGGCCAAGAAGTGCGACTGTGCCGCAGTGAAATTCGCGACTACTCATTGGACTCTAGTACACCACAGGCCTCTTCCGCAGCTTCAAGCTCGGCCAGCTTCTTGCGTGCACCACTTCCCTTTCCCACCACTCTTCCCTCTACATAACAGAGTGCTGTAAAGCGTGGTGAAGTATCAACGCCATGATCTTCCAGCCTATATTCAGGCAATCCCCAGCTGTTCGCCTGAGTCAACTCCTGCAAACGGCTCTTGGCATCACGCATATCCACATGCCCGATATCTTTGAACAGAGGCTTCCACGAAGCCTTAATAATCTTTCTGGCTGACTCCCAGCCGCCATCTTCAAAGGCAGCACCTATCACAGCCTCAACAGCATTTGCGGCAATCGAGGGCGATTTGATGCCACGGCTACTATTTCTTTCACTCTCGCCAACAATCAGGTGTGAAGCCAGATGCCATGATTCCGCCACTTCAAGCAGGCTTTCACGCCTGACCAGTAGTGAGCGCATACGGGAGAGATCACCCTCTGCCTTATCGGGGAAGGAGGTGTGAAGAAGTTCAGAAATCACAAGGCCAAGCACGGCATCACCAAGAAACTCCAGACGCTCCATATGCATGCCATTCATGCTGAGGGAGGCTGAACGGTGTGTTAAGGCGCGTTGTAACAGGTGACAGTCGGAAAATGCGTAACCAATCCGCTTTTGCACTGCGGCGAAACTATCCATCACTCAATGACAAGGCCCAGGCGCTCCCAACGAACAGAGTTGCGAATACCATCCCATGACCACCAGATAATCGCGGCACGGCCTACCATATAAGACTGCGGTACGAACCCCCAGAAGCGAGAGTCACGTGAGTTGTTTCGATTGTCGCCTAGCACAAAGTACTTCCCTTCCGGTACTTTCCATTCGCCATCACGAATCGAAAAGGGCTTGCGTAAAACCTGATGTCTAACATCAGCAATCTTCTCACTATAAACGTCGGAGACATCAGCTGTGCCATCCGCCATGTAGTAGGCACGCTTACCCCTCTGCGTCAAAGGCATCTCTACACCATTGATATAGAGCCGATTATCGCGGTAGGCCACAACATCTCCGGGAAGGCCAACAACGCGCTTGATATAGTCCTTACTCTTGTTTTCAGGATAGACAAACACCGCCACATCACCGCGCTTTGCTTCCTTGGAAAGAAACTGGGTATCGGTAAATGGGATACGCAAACCATACGGGTAGCGCAATACAAAGAGGTAGTCGCCAATCTCAAGGGTCGGAACCATGCTGGTGGATGGGATCTTGAATGGCGCAACCACAAAGCTGCGAATTACAACAGCCAAGATAGCAATCACCAACAGGCTCTCAAGCCAC
>CAZFCL010000046.1:0-7921 GCA_964517705.1 uncultured Zetaproteobacteria bacterium
GCGGCTTAAGTTGTCAAAAAGCACAGTAAAAAAGGGCGCCTATAGGCGCCCTTTTTTGTGGCAGAAATAAGAACTCGAAGAACAGGCTAGCTGTAAAGGGAGTCGAGAACTTCGGCATAGTTTTTATACACCTTGTGCCGTCTGATTTTCAGCGTTGGTGTCATCAGGCCAGACTCAATGGTAAAGGGTTGATGTAGCAGATGAATGCGGCGAACCTGTTCGAACGGGCTGAACGGCTTGAGCATGCTATTAATTTTTGTCTGCAGATGTTTCTTCAGAATGGGAGAGTCGCAGAGGCTGGCCCAATCACTTTTCGGCAGCCCCTGCTCTTCTGCCCATGCAGTGCACTTCTCCTGGTTTGGCACAACTAAGGCCACCAAGTACGGTTTCTGGTCGCCATAGACGACGGCCTGATCCACCTCTTCACTTCCTGTAAGAGCCATTTCGATACGTTGTGGTGCAATATTTTCACCACCAGAGTTCACGATAATATCCTTTTTGCGCCCAGTGATTGTCAGATAGCCATCTTCATCAAACTCACCAAGATCGCCGGTATGAAGCCAGCCACCAATCAGCATCTCTTTGGTTGCTTTACTGTCTTTCCAATAACCGGGCATAATATTATTGCCGCGGGCTATAATTTCACCGTCGTTGGCGATTTTTATCTCAACTACTTTGGCAGGGAGGCCGACTGTTCCAGTGCGCCTGTTTTTCATTGGGTTGGCAGAAAGAAGAGGCGCAGATTCGGTGAGGCCGTAGCCCTCTACAATCGGAATTTTTAAGCCTTCGAAGAATTTTGCCACTTCACAGTTGAGTGGCGCTCCGCCTGAAACGAGCATCCGCAGCCGTCCACCGAGGCGGGTACGGATCTTCTGCCCGACCAGCCGGTCAAGCACGCCCAGCATGAATT
Source organism: uncultured Zetaproteobacteria bacterium (assembly GCA_964517705.1). Classification (GTDB taxonomy): domain Bacteria; phylum Pseudomonadota; class Zetaproteobacteria; order Mariprofundales; family Mariprofundaceae; genus Mariprofundus. The sequence goes on from CAZFCL010000046.1 coordinate 911, forward strand.
TATCAATAGCCCCTGGTGAGGCCTTTGCTGCAAGGTTGAAATAGCTTTGAGACAGAAGCTTTTTCAAAACTGATTGTTGAGCTGCCTGCGCTAAAATCCGATTTTGCATCACTTCAAGCATGCGCGGCACAACAATCATGATGGTTGGACATGCTTCGGCCAGGTTTTTGGCGACGGTGTCTGGACGTTCAGCAAAGGCAACAGAAAGCCCATAAGAGTAAGCTAGAAAGTGACCTCCTGTTCGTTCCAGCGAATGTGCCAGCGGCAGAAAAGAGAGCATCTTATCGTCCGGAGAAAGATCGACCACTGCAGGGACGGTTTCAAAATTGGTCAGAATGTTGCCGTGCGAAAGCATCACGCCTTTTGGGTGAGCAGTAGTTCCAGATGTGTAGATAATGGTCGCCAGTTGGTCGCGATCTATATTTTCCAGCCGATGCTCCAGCTCGGCTTCACTCTCCTCGCTGCTACCAAGCCCCGAAAGCGGTAAGACCAGCTCACCACTGCCACTATCATCGACAGTATAGATCTGTTTGATAGATGGGCATTCCACTACCGCCTTTTGTAGGTCACACAGGAGTTTGCCTCCGGATGTAAAAACAGTGGTTGCACCAGAGTTCTGGAGCACATATATGATGTCCTGCAGGCGGTAAGAGCAGTAGAGCGGCACTGTCACCGCACCAACAGAAAGAGCGGCGTAATCGACTACAGCCCACTCTGGCCTGTTCTCCATCAGTATGGCGATACGATCACCCGGTTTGACGTGAGCGCTTATAAGCCCGCAAGCAGTACGACGAACGCGGGAGAGTAGTTGATTATAGGTGATGGGGAGATACTTACCATTTTTGCGATACCACTGTGCAGGCTGTGTTGATGCAACTGCATGTGCATGAAATAGCGCCTCCGGCAAGTTCCGCGCGTTTTCGATATTGGCTATAAGAGGGGCTAGTGACACCCAGTCAGCCTGTTAACAATGTAGAGCGATCGAAGAGTCATGGCCGCCACCTTTCCTGTTGAGTGGTAAGTTCTATTGTAGCAGAAAGGTATTATCAATAGAGGTGTATGGATTGACCTTGCTGTTGGCCGGCTCATACTTGCTCTGCAAGATAGTTTAAGGAGGCAGTGATGGGGAAGCATATTTGTATCATCGGCGGCAGAGGGTTTGTCGGCCGTGCCATTACACGGCAAGCAGTTGCAGCAGGCCATCAGGTCACAGTGGCTTGCCGTCATCCATCCAAGGCGCGCAACCAATTGATAAAAGGCGCGCGACTGGTGCGTGCAGATGTGACTGATGGCAGTGGCCTTGGTGATGCAGTTGCTGACGCCGATGTAGTAATCAACCTTGTCGGGCTGCTGTTTGAGAAGGGGAAACAGAGCTTTGAGGCGGTACATACTAAGGGTGCGCGCCGTGTGGTGGAGGCCTGCAAGGCCGCTGGCGTTCAGCAGCTACTGCATATGAGTGCGCTGGGGGCTGGCAAGGTTGCCGATAGCAAATATGCTCAGACCAAGGGTGAAGCTGAAGCAATAGTACGAAAGTCGAGGCTGAACTTTACCATCTTCCGCCCGTCTATTATTTATGGCGCTGGCGATAGTTTCTTCAATAAATTCAAGGTAATGAGTCAAAGCCTGCCTGTGCTGCCACTTATTGCGGGCGAAACACGATTCCAGCCGGTGTGGGTGGAGGATGTGGCGCGTGCCTTTGTGGGTTCGATCGGCAATCGCCATGTATCAGGCTGTATTTTTGAGCTTGGCGGCCCTAAGAGCTATACGTTCAGGCGGCTGTTGGAGATAATGCTCAAAGAGCTGGGCGTAAAGCGCACGCTAATTCCCGTCCCAGGAGTGGCGGCATTCTTGATGGCTGCATTTACCCAGGTGTTGCCGACACCACCTATTACTCGGGATCAGCTCATTCTTCTGGGGCATGACAATGTCATCGATGGCGAGCCTTTCCCTATTATTTTTGGTAAGCCCGCCGCTGTTGAGGAGGTTCTGCCGACCTATATTTGTGGTAGCCGCTCTGAAACAGTTCAGCGCACTCTGGACAGGGCGCGTTCACACTATCGTAAGGGTGCTGTTTGAATATCGAACTAGCCCTTTCTGCCGCCGCCGCCTACTTGCTCGGGGCAGTGCCTTTTGGGTTGTTGTTAAGCAGGGCGATAACCAAACGTGACCCGCGTGAGCATGGCAGCGGCAATATTGGCGCCACCAACGCAATGCGTACGGGCGGCAAGCTGGTTGGTGTGTTGACGCTGGTGGCGGATATTGTAAAAGGCCTCGCTCCGGTCTTTATCGCAGTTGCGATGGCGCTTCCAGAGGCGTGGATTGGCGCCATTGCCACTGCCACCTTAACTGGGCATATCTTTCCTGTGTACTTGAAATTCAGCGGTGGCAAGGGTGTCGCTACGATGCTGGGGGCGATGTTGCCGTGGCAACCTCTGGCCGCACTGATAGGTATGGGTGTGTGGGTCGCCCTGATGTGGGCTTTTCGGTATGTTTCGCTTGCCTCGATTGGTGGCGCCCTGTTGCTGCCACTATTCATCTGGATGACGGATGGTTCAACCTCGGCAATTTTGGTGGGGCTGCTGTTTGCGCTGCTGGTGACGGCGAAGCATGCCAGCAACATTCGCAGATTGATCGATGGCTCAGAGCCGACCATTGGTGCAGATCGCAAGGCAAGTCCTGATGCATAAAGATAAAAGATGGTTCATGGAGGTGGGTATGAGGTTTAGTCCGGTTATCACAGTGGTGCTCTTCAGTTTTTTTGCGGTATTAAATGTGTCTGCAGATGAGCTGAATGTGGTCCCCTCCCATGAGTTAAGGCCGGAGGCATCACAGCCCTATATTGTAAAAAAGGGAGATACGCTTTGGGATATTGCTGATCACTTTTTCCAAAACCCAAGACAGTGGCTCAAAATTTGGGAGAAGAACCTTTATATCACCAACCCCGACTTGATCTATCCCGGCAATAAAATTTACTTCAATGGTGGGAAGTCAGGTGGTTTGGAGGTGGTGAAGCTTGAGCCCCGTGTTGTGGTAAAGCCAGTTGAGCGGCTGGAGGGGGCTATTGATGCTTCGGTAGTGATGACTGCCTTGATGCGTCAGGATTTTATTCATTCTGATGAGCTGGAAGGTGCTGGCTACATTCTTGACTCGCGTGATGAGCGCATCAATTTCGGACAGCATGATCACGTCTATGTGAAACTAAATCAGCCTGCCGCGCCCGGAACACTGCTTGATGTTTTCCGCACAACGAAAGCGATTATCAACCCGGCGACCGGGCATGATATGGGTATCTTGGTAGAGCACCTTGGTCAGATCCGCGTCACTTCAGAAGAGGGTGGTATTCATCGTGGTGTGGTGGCAAGGGCATTTGAAGAGATATCACGCGGCGATCGCCTAAAGCTGGCGCGCGACTCTAATATGAGAATCATTCCACAGAGTGCCAGCCAGAAGCTGAAAGGCTCTGTAATGTTTATGCGCCACGGTGGCCGTGAAGCCACCCAGCAGCAGGTGCTTGGCATCAGCCTTGGTAGTCGGGATGGCATCAAGCCAGGTATGGTGATGTCGATCTATAAAGCAGGCCGTACGGTTGATGATGCTGTGAGTGGCGAGAAGGCACAGCTACCGAGGGAGAAGGCAGGAGAGCTTATTGTGCTGGTGCCACAGGAGCAGGCCTCCCTTGCTCTGGTCACCAACTTCATGGCGCCTATCCATATTGGCGACACAGTGTTGGGCAATACTCAGTAGTAGCGCTCTCATGGTAGCAGGCGTCAGTGGGCAGGCAGAAGCATGGCTACGCCTGTCGCTTGTGCGCGGGGTTGGCCCACTGCTTGGCCACAAGCTTGTGCATGCTGTCGGAAGCATTGAAGAGGTATGGTCTTCTTCCGCTGAGGCATGGATAGACATTGCCGGAGTTGGACCTTCTCTGGCAGCCGCACTGGGGGCAAGCCACCCTGATATAGCAGCCACAACCCTACAGCAGTGCGAAACGGAGCATCTCACTCTCATATGTCCTGATGATGAGCTCTGGCCTGAGTGCTTTAAGGGTGTTGATGATGCGCCACTCATACTTTTTGCGAAGGGCGATGTCACTGCAATCAATAGCGAGAAGGCGTTGGCCGTGGTTGGTTCACGCCGAAGCAGCCGAGAGGGTAAGGTCATTTCACGCCGCTGGAGCCACTATCTCTCTGATCGCGGCATTACAATTATTAGTGGCATGGCTTTTGGCATTGACGCTGCTGCACATGGCGGGGCTCTTGAAGGAAGCTCTCCTACAGTGGCGGTACTTGGTTGTGGCCTTGCAGCACTTAGCGAGGAGCAGCAGGCACAGGTTGATGCAATATGTAAACAAGGGTGTGTTGTTTCCGAATTTTTACCCACACAGAGCGCCCGACCAGAACATTTCCCCAGACGCAACCGTATTATTGCCGCCTTGAGTTCTGCTACCCTTGTGGTTGAGGGCGGTGTTCGCTCCGGCTCTCTGATTACTGCCCGGCTGGCCACCAACTATGGGCGTGAGGTGTTTGCTGTGCCGGGCTCAGTATTGACCGGACATCATACCGGGTGCCATCAGCTCATTCGTGATGGCGCGGTACTGGCCAACGATCCATCCGCGATCATGACGGAGATGGGCTGGGTTGGCGATAAAATTGCAAGCGGCTTGAAGAGAAAAAGTCATGAGCCTGCCAATGAGAATGAGGTGAAAATTATCGCTGCGTTGCAGCACGAATCACGGCATCTGGATGAGCTTTCAGAAATTTGCAGGTTGACCCTGCCCGAGCTTTCCCCCATCTTGCTCGCCCTTGAGCTACAGGGTGTTCTGGAACGCCTGCCCGGTGGCCGTTATCAAGTAAGCGCGGAGTTTTAATATTCATGAGTGCTGTTGTTGTTGTGGAGTCACCTGCCAAAGCAAAAACGATCGAAAAATACCTTGGAAAAGGCTACAAAGTATTGGCCTCCTATGGCCATGTACGCGCCTTTCCGAAGAAGGATGGGTCTGTTGACCCTGATAATGATTTTGCTATCACATATCAGGTGATCGCTGATAAAAAGAAACGGCTGGATGCGATTGACAGTGCAATGAAGAAGGCCGATACCCTTATTCTGGCAAGCGATCTTGATCGCGAAGGGGAGGCAATTGCATGGCATGTTGCCGAGGTGCTGGGCGAACGCGGCAGGCTCAAGAATAAAACCATACAGCGCATTACTTTTAATGAGATCACCAAAAAGGCGATCAATGATGCGATCGAACACCCGTCGGAAGTGGATATGCGGCTGGTTGATGCGCAGCAGGCACGCAGCGCACTAGACTATCTCGTAGGCTTTACACTTTCGCCACTGTTGTGGCGCAAGGTTCGCAGCGGCCTTTCTGCGGGACGCGTGCAGTCGGTGGCACTTCGTCTGATCTGCGAGCGGGAGCAGGATATTCGCGCCTTTAAGCCGAAAGAGTTTTGGACTATTGATACTGCCTGTGAAGTAGCTGGTGATGCGTTTCAGGCCCAGCTTCAGGCTGTTGATGGGAAAGCGCTGACCAAGTTTGCCATTATCGATGGTGTGAATGCCAAGGTCATGGCGCGACGGGTTGAGAAGGCAGAGTTTCGCGTTGTCGATATACAGAAAAAGCAGAGCAAGAAGCAGCCATCATCGCCCTTTATTACAACCACCCTACAGATGGATGCATCACGCAAGCTGGGTTTTACGGCGAGAAAGACCATGCAGGTGGCACAGAAGCTCTATGAGGGCATCGAGGTGGATGGCGAGCCTGTCGGTCTGATTACCTATATGCGTACCGATTCGGTTTCGCTTGCTGATGATGCAGTGGCGGAGATGCGCACGTTTATCCATGATAAATATGGCGAATCATTTTTACCATCAAAGCCACGCCGCTTTAAGACCAAGAGCAAGAATGCCCAGGAAGCGCACGAGGCAGTTCGCCCCACATCCATCCACCGTACACCTGATTCGCTCAGTACTGTACTTGATGCTGATGGCTTAAAGCTCTACAAGCTGATCTGGGAGCGGGCACTGGCCTCACAGATGGCTTCTGCCATTCTTGATCAGGTGCGCGCTGATATCGGTTCGGAAGAGCTGACACTTCGTGCCACTGGCTCAACCCTTGCATTTCCGGGGTTCCGTAAGCTCTATATTGAAGGCACTGATGAGCCGGCCAAGAAAGAGCAGGAGCGTATGCTGCCGCCACTGGCTGTTGGTGATTCAGTAGCGGTGAAGAAGGCCGAAGCAAAGCAGCACTTTACCGAGCCGAAGCCGCGCTTCTCCGAGGCGACACTGGTCAAGGAGCTGGAGGCAGATGGCATTGGCCGCCCCTCCACCTATGCTTCTATTCTCAATGTGCTCAGAGAGCGTAAATATGTAGAGATGGATAGAAAGCGCTTTTTTCCGACAGATACAGGCGAGCATGTAAATGACTACCTGCTTGGAAAACTCGAAAACACGATTGGTTTCGATGATATTGTAGATGTTAAGTTTACAGCCAATATTGAGGACAGGCTTGATGCCGTAGCCCGCGGAGAGCAGGAGTGGAAGCCGCTACTGCGTGATTTCTGGGGGCCATTCAAAGCCAAGGTGGATAGTGCGATGGGTCGTCCTCGCCCTCCTGGCCAGCCAACGGATGAGATATGCCCCGAGTGTGGCAAGGCGTTGGTTATTAAGCTCGGCAAGTATGGCAAATTCCTGGCCTGTAGCGGCTACCCAGAGTGCAATCATGCCAAGCCGCTGAATGGTAACGGTGAAGAGGCTGAGGCGCCGGAGATCTCGGATGAGAAGTGTGACAAATGCGGCGAGCCAATGGTTATTAAGGCTGGACGTTACGGTAAGTTCCTTGGTTGTTCTGCCTATCCGGAATGCAAAAATATCCAGCCACTGGAGAAGCCAAAAGATACTGGCATGCAGTGTCCGCAATGTGGTCAGGGCACCTTTTTGGAGAGGAAGTCACGCCGCGGCAAGCTGTTTTACTCCTGCTCACAGTACCCCAAATGTAGTAATGCCCTGTGGAAC
>CAZFCL010000047.1:0-7886 GCA_964517705.1 uncultured Zetaproteobacteria bacterium
AGATTTCTCTCTTCGCGGCATCATTCTTCCTACCCCGGCGGCACCTACGGCATCACCATAACCATTGCTGGTCGCGCGGCCGCGATCAAGGACCCAGTCAATAGCAAGAATCAGACCAATTCCCTCCAGCGGCAAGCCCACCGCCTCCAGTACTATCACCATCGTTACCAGGCCTGCTTCCGGAATGCCTGCAGCGCCGATCGCTGCCATGGTTGCGGTCAAAAGCACTAGCATCTGCTGCCCGAAACTAAGATCAATGCCATAAGCCTGGGCAATAAAGAGCACTGCCACCGCCTCATAAAGTGCCGTACCATCCATATTAATTGTTGCCCCCAGTGGCAATACAAAGCGGCGAGCTCTCTTTTCCACCCCAGCTGTTTTCACCGATTCCATGGTGAGTGGCAGTGTTGCACTGGATGAAGCTGTAGAAAAAGCCGTCATTAAGGCTGTAGCCATATGCCTGAGATAGTCGAGAATTGAACGGCGTGCCAGAAGCAGTAACAGTAGGGAGAGTAGTACCGCGTGGGTTAAAAGACCCGAGATCACAGCCGCAGCATATTTGGCGAGCCCAAACAGTTGCGCTGTGAATGCCTCACCACCACCTGCCGCCCCCAGCTTGGATGCAATCAAGGCAAATACGCCGATTGGAGCAAAGATCATGATCCACTCGACAACCTTCATCATCGCCTCATTCACACCTTCAAAGAAACCAACCACAGCTTGGCCGCGCTCCCCCAGTGTGGAGAGAGCAGCTGCAAATAGCATGCAGAACACGATGATCGGAAGTAGTTTCAGATTGGCTGCCGCATCAATAATATTTGGATGCACAAGCGACAAAATCAGGTCTGCAATACCGACATCGCCAACCTTGGGTTCCGGCGCCTCACCACCTGATGACAAGTCCACACCAATACCAGGCTGGATAAGGTTCGCCATAAGAAGACCGATGGATACAGCCATCAGTGTTGTACAGGCATAGTAGGCGACCGACAGGCCACCCATGCGACCCAATTTGCGAACATCGCCGAGCCCTGCCACACCAGTAATGATACTTGCTACCACCAGAGGAATAATCAGCATTTTCAGAGAGGTAAGAAAAAGTTCCCCCAGCCAAGCCACTGCCTGCATCGCCTCTCCCCAGACATAGCCCGAAATACCACCCGCTAAAATCGCCAGCAGCATGGCGACCAGCAATCTATTCTCAATTATATTCCTCAAGACCCCTCCAAATTGCGATACATTTCAGCAACACCCTCCGGCTGACAAACCAGTAGCAGGTCGCATCCTGCCTTCAGTGACTGCTGAGCTGCATGCACAACATCGTCACCTACCCCTTTCATACAGAGATCATCGCTCCAAACCCTTCCTGAAAAGCCAAAATCTTCACGCAGCACCTTACGCAACCAGTAGGGCGAAAGTGTGGCTACCCGATCTTCCACAGCAGAGTAAATGACATGTGCTGTCATCACATGCTTCAGGCCAGATTCAATCAGGCGTGCGAATGTTTGAGCCTCTTTGAGTAACAAATCCAGTGGAGCCTTCACTTCTGGCACTGCCACATGCGAATCAGCATTGGCACGGCCGTGGCCCGGAAAGTGCTTGCCCACCCCTTCTACTCCGGCATCGCGAAGCCCTCGCATACAGGCCGCACCCAGCTCAGCTACAATATTGATATCGCCCGAATAGGCGCGATTACCAATGATAGTGTGGCCAGACTCATGAAAGAGATCGAGATCGGGGGCGCAGTTATGGGTAAAGCCGAGTGCTTTTAGTTCCTTGCCAACCTCAACATTATCTTCATACACCGCCCGAATTGCAGCATGGGCATCCTCTAGGTATATCTCGCCATACTCAGCAGCATGGCGACGATTGTTAAATGGCGGCCAGGGAATACGGTTGACCCTGCCTCCCTCCTCATCAATCGCGGCCCATGTGTTGGCACCTGTACAGCTACGTACATCATCTAATAGCGCTTTCACCTGTTCAGGGCTTTCGATGTTGCGAGCAAATAGAATTACCCCCAGTGGCGGCCTCTTTTTAAGCCAGGAGCGCTCCTGCGCTGTAAGCTGTAAACCCTGCAATCCAATCATCAGCTGTTTGTTCATCTGCGCCCCAATCCCCCTACCTTTTCGAGCAACTTATCTGATCTCCATACGCACATCCAGTCTGTCGCGCAGAGCATCCCCAAGGAGATTAGCTGTCATCACCAAAGAGAATAGTACAAGGCCTGGCCAGATCACCAGCCCTGGCGACACAAGCATGAGGCGGGACCCCTCCCGAATCATCGTTCCGAGCGATGCATCAGGTGGCTGCACACCGACACCAAGGAAAGAGAGGCCTGCTTCACCAATAATCACTGCGGCAAGACCAAAGCTGGCCTCCACCAGCAGGGGTGCTGCGATATTGGGGAGAAGGTGCCGAACCGCGATGTAACCAACACCGGAGCCACTGGCAATCGCGGCTTCTACAAATGGGGCTGACCTGAAAGCAAGCACCTGTGCACGAGATAGTCGTGCAAAACCGCCCCAGCCAACAATCACCAGTGCTATTACCAGCTTATCAACACCAGGGCCAAGCATTGCCGCAAACGCAATCGCCAAAAGAATCCCGGGGAAGGAGAGCACAATATCAGCCACACGCATCAGAAGCGCATCAACCCAACCGCCTGCCCAACCGGATAGCATACCGATAGAGATGCCAACCAAGCCGCCAAGAACCACAACAGTGATTCCCACCGCCAACGATAACTGCAGCCCTTCAGCCAGGCGTGCCAACACATCACGCCCGAGCACATCAGTACCAAGCAGGTGAGCACTGCTCATGCTATTTAACACCTCATTTAGGTTAACGGCGTGGCCCTCATGACCGGTTGAAAAGGCCGAAAGCAACACCAGAAGCGGAATAGCGAGGAAGGCTCCTGTCAGTTTCAGTGGTGATTTAGACATGCCGCTGCCTGGGGTCAAGCCAGAGGCCAAGCAGATCGGCCAACAGGTTGGCCAGCACATAAAATAGCGCGATGATCAATACGCAGCCCTGCACCAGCGGATAATCACGCCTCTGAATCGCCTCAATCGTCAAAAGCCCTAGTCCAGGCCAGTCGAATACTGTTTCAGTAATCACTGCACCACCTAGAACTGCACCAAGCTGCAAGGCAAACATCGTCACCACAGGCACTGCAGCAAGGCGGGCTGCATGCCTCCACCAGATCAGGCGCTCTGACACCCCAAAAGCACGCACTGTGCGCGTGGCATCCATACTTATGGCCTCCAGCCACGATGAACGAACCATGCGCGAAAGCACCGCTGCCAACGCAGTCCCCAGTGTAATGGCGGGTAAAATAATCGAACCAGGCTGCTCCATACCAGACACAGGCAACCAGCCAAGGAGTACTGCAAAAAGAAGCATCAACATAGGGCCAAGCCAGAAGTTAGGGAGAGAAACACCAATCAAAGAGAAACTCATTGCAGCCACATCCTCTTTTTCACCGGCATGGCGTGCGGCCCAGTAACCCAGTGGCAAAGCGAGAATAACAGCCAACAGTAGGCCGACAGAAGCCAGCTCCACTGTTGCCGGCAATCGCCCAGCAATCATCTCTAGAACTGGCCGCTGATCCACCAGTGACATGCCCCAGTCCCCTGATACAAGGCCGGAGAGGTAGCTGCCATACTGATAAAGAAGTGGTTGGTCCAGGTGCAGCGCCTGACGCAGTGCCTCGCGATCTGCAGCCATGGCAGTCTCGCCAAGCAGTGCATCAACCGGATCCCCCGGCACCAAATGCAACAGAAAAAATACAAGTGTCGCCACACCAAGCAGAGTAGGTATGGCCTGCAGCGACCTGACAAGAAAGATTCGCCCAAACATACGGGCAAGCTATGGCCTGCTGAGATAAAATGCGAGTGAGATACTCACTGCTTAAAGCGATAGTTTCTTGCCTTCACTCACCTCTACAGACAGCCTGCTGCCGATGCACAAACAGCACTTTGACAGCAATGAAATTGCCAAGTTTGAGGCGATGGCCAAGGAGTGGTGGGATCCAACTGGAAAGTTTAAACCACTGCACAAAATCAACCCGCTCCGGCTCGACTATATCAACCGTGAAGTGAAGCTCTCTGATGCCACCGTGCTGGATGTCGGCTGCGGCGGAGGGCTGCTGGCCGAAGGCATGGCAGCACGTGGTGCCAACGTCACCGGGCTTGATCGCTCCCCCAAAGCACTGGGAGTTGCGCAACTACACAGCGAGAAATCAGGTGTGACAGTTCAGTATGAGGAGTGCGATGCTGAAACATGGGCCGAAACACATGCCTGTTCTTATGATGCTGTCACCTGCCTTGAAGTGCTGGAGCATGTTCCCGATGTGCCACGCACCGTGGCCGCATGCGCCTCAATGATGAAACCAGGGGGGCACTTTTTCTTTGCCACGCTTAACCGTAATCCTGTCTCCTATATCAAGGCGATTCTGGGCGCTGAGTATATTCTCGGCTGGCTACCTAAAGGTACGCATGAGTATGCCAAATTTATCAAGCCTTCCGAGATGAATAGCGCCCTGCGCAATGCCGGGCTTGAGATCAAAAGCATTAAGGGCATGAGCTACTCCCTGCTTACTGACCACTTCACACTCTCTGATGATCTGTCGGTCAATTATCTCGGATTCGCCATCAAACCGGAGTAGCAAACACCTCATGCGCCTTCTGCAACAGTTCGCCTGTTTTGTTATTGCCGCTCCACTGCTGATTCTGGCAACCAACAGCTTTGCAGCGCCTGTAGATATTTCGGCCGATGAGATCTCACGCACTGCCGATGGCGTGGTGATTGCCAAAGGTAATGTGATTATCAAGCGCGAAAACGGGACACTGCAGGCTGATGAAGTGTATTACCGCAACGAGCAACAGGTTCTGGAGGCGCATGGTCATGTAGTGATCGAATCTCCAAGTGCCACCATCCAGGCTGAAGATGCAGTCATGCAGACCAACAGCAAAACAGGCAGTATGAACAGAGCTACCATCATACTCCCAGGTGGCGAGCGGCTGGTGGCCGAACACGTCAAACAGATCGATGATCAACGTTTTGAGGCAGAGGAGGCAGTCTATTCGGCCTGCCCGATTGACGAAGAGTCGTGGAGATTAGCTGCCAAAAAAGCCCTGCTTGATCAAGAAGATGGAAGCCTGATTACGCACCATGGGAGACTTGAGCTCTGGGGGCTACCGATCCTCTACACGCCGTGGTGGCAGCAGCCACTGAAACGCAAATCAGGACTGCTGATGCCGTTTGTTGCCACAGGAAAGCGTCGCGGTACAGAGGTCGCAATCCCGCTTTACCTGGCGCCAAATGACAATTGGGACATGACGCTAACACCGCGCTGGATGAGTGCGCGCGGCATGATGGGAGAAGCGGAGCTTCGGCACAGGTCTAGAGTAGGCCATGAGGAGATTCGCCTTGCAGCCATTAACGACACTGAACTGAACAAACAGCGCTATCGCATTGATGGAGAGGGGCACTGGAGTCTGCCAAATAGCATGTCTCTTGATGTCAAAGGCGACTATGTGGGCGACCACGACTACCTCGCAGATTTCGCTACTGGAGAGAATAGCAGCACCTACTATCTCAGCAGCCATGCCACCCTTTCACAAAACCTTGCTGCCAAGCACTTCTCTGGCAACTGGCTCTTGCAGGCGCAGTATCAGCAGAATCTGCAACAGACCAATGATAAAACCACGCTGCAAATTTTACCAAGAGCAGAAAGCCGTACAAAGTGGGAGGTAAATCCAAACCTCCTGCTTCATTTCGATCAGCAGACCACACGCTTCAATAGAAAGATTAACGTGGATGGTTGGCGTATAGATCTACACCCATGGATTGAAATACCATGGGAGCTTGCAGGAGGCGGCATTTCTGCCAACCTGCAGCTTGGTACACACCATACCCGCTACTGGCTGCAACAAACCACGCTGACCAACAGCGCACCGATTCGCTCTACGGGTGAGATATCTCTAGAAATACGCAGTCATTTTGAACGCATTAGTGATGACCGTACCTGGCGGCACCTGATCTCGCCTATTGTTCGTTATGATTACGTGGCAGCGCCGGATCAAACAGCACTTCCTAACTTCGATTCAGGATTCGGGGGCTTAACGTGGAGCAACCTCCTCTCTGGAAACCGCTTCGCAGGTCGTGACCGCATAGAAAAAGCGAACCGCATCAGCCTGCTACTGGAGAGTCGACTACAGCATAAAGAGACCACCAAGCAAAGTGCCCGCGACATGCTGGTGCTTCGTGGAGGTCTCTCCTACGACATGAAAAGGGTGAGTGTTGACCCTGCACTACTGGCCTCTGCCACCCGCCCCTTTTCTAATCTATTGGCAGAAGCTGCGTGGTACCCTCTACCTAGCATCCACCTTTCCGCCGATGGCCAATACAACCCTGTTGATCGCTACTGGGCGACAGGCCATGCCTCCGCTGGCTTGCGGGCTGATAGTGGTAGCAACCTGAACATCGGCTACTCGTACGCCGATGCAAGGTACAACACCGTGGCACGCACCGTTCATCTGGATGGCGATCTCCATATTACAAACCGCTGGCATATTTCAGGAGTCTGGCAGTATGATACTACTCTAAAACTCTCTCAGCACGCATCGGTTGAACTAAAATATCGCCACCCGTGCTGGACATTTGGTGTTGAAGGCTTCCGCACAAACCGACGCACCGCCACAACAGATGCAGCCAGTTACGGCTTCCAAATCTTGCTTGAATTCAGGGGAGTCGGTAGCGTCGGTTCGTGATGGTTTAAGCTGTTTTACCATACTAAAAACAAGGCTCTACTACACCCATCAACTGAGAAAAAGGTATATATTTCACCATTTATTATGTCGTTTCATAAACTCTCTGGAGGCTTCATGCGTTTTACTATTTTGCTGGCAACAATGCTAATCACACTATCGGCAGCAAACGCGGAAACCTTTGACTCAATTGCTGCCACCATCAATAACGAACCAGTCACCTGTTACGACATCCAGTCAGAAGCTGACAATATGCTCACACAGATAAAAGCGAGCGGAAGCAATCAGCAGGTCTCGCATGATGAGCTATTCAAACGCATACTTGATAACAAAATAGTGAATACCCTACAGCAGCAAGAGGCCACTAAACTCGAACTCATGGTGGCTAGCGAAGAGATAGATAAGGCCATCCAGAATGTAGAGATGAAGAACAACCTGATGCCCGGTCAACTTGAGCAAGCTATTACCATGCAGGGCATGGACTTTGATGAGTATAAGAAAAAACTTAGGGATCAAATACTTGTCGGCAAGCTGATCAATATTGCTGTGCGCAGTAACGTAAAGGTCAGTGAAGAGGCACTTCGTGAATACCACCGTAAATACCTTGCCAACCCAAAGCCAAGGCGCGAAGTACAGCTGGCTCAAATATTCCTTTCACTACCCGCTGAGCCATCGCCTGAAAAACTTCATGAAGTTCGCAGTAAAGCACTCGATATTCACACCCGGCTGTCAGGCGGGGCATCATTCAAGCAGCTCGTAACACTCTACTCTGAGTCCCCGGATCAGCAGCAGGAGGGAGCAATGGGCTGGTTTATGGAGGGCGGTATAGCCAAGCGTTTCTCACAAGCGCTGGAGCTACCGGTGGGTTCTACCACACAGCCTATCAGGTCTCCATCTGGTATCCATATACTCAAGGCAATTGAAGAGCGCTGGAAAGAGCCCGATACCACGGGTGAAAGCTATGATGAAGTGCATGCCAGGCATATTCTTCTTAAAATTCCTTCGCTCAGCGATGAAGAGACAGTTGCCAAGATTCACGACCGCGCAGAAAGAGTTGCGGCGGAGATGCAAGGCGCCTCTGACGAAGAGTTTATCGAAAGAGCCAAAGAGGCA
>CAZFCL010000048.1:0-7849 GCA_964517705.1 uncultured Zetaproteobacteria bacterium
ATCAATAACCTGCACATAAAGCCCAGCGGTCGCAGCACCACCCACACTAATCGTGCCATTGATCACGCCAGTCTGAGTTACAATCGTCAGATCCTGTGCTGTCAGTGCCACACCATTCAGAACCACGTCCTGTAGCATCGCCTCACCGCTATTTGACCAAACACTTATGTCATATGTGCCGTTCGGAAGGTCCACAATCGTGTAGTCACCGTTGGCATCAGTGATTGCGCCACCTCCTGCCATGGTCGTACTGCTCCAGGCATTTACCCACACTCCGGACACTGCTCCGCCTCCATCAGTCACTCTTCCTGAAATTGAGAGGCCGGCAGCAAGGGTAAGGTCAAGGCCGCTGATATCCTTATCAACCAGCAGTGGGAAATCAAACGCCATAGCACTACCCCAGGTCGGAGTTGCAACACCTGCAGCATCCACAGTGACTGAGCCTAGCTGAATCTCTGCAAAGCCAGATGCATATGCCGACAGGTTGTAGCTGCCTCCGGGCAAGCCGCTGATTGTAAACTGGCCATTGCCGGTGATAACAGTGCTACCCCATCCACCATTCTGGCCCCAGGCGTAGACCTCCACGTTAACATTTGCGTCCGCAGGCAGTCCGCTGACAACGCCTGTGATGGAGAATATCTGGCCAGTCTGAATCGAAATATCGACACCTGTGGCCGTGCTACCCTGAGAAATAGCTACAGCTGTGGCATTGCCCCACAGGGTCGCTGCTGTACCAGCTGTATGGTAGTAGGATCCAGTCGAGGTCCACACACCCACAACGTAGTCCGCTGCATCCGCAAGACCTGTGATACTGTAAGTGGCATTGCCGCTAGCATCCGCAATGGCCTCTGTACCACCCCAGCTATTGCCACTATTGGAGTAGGCATCAACCCAGACCCACTCATTAGCCTGCAGACCTGTGATGCTACCACTAATAGTTCCACCCGTGCTGGCTGAAAAATCTACACCTGTTGCATCACCCGCGCTCACATCTACAGGCATCTGCACCTGATCCATCACCTCCATGCCTGTGAATGCCACTTCGTAATCAGTAGCAGGTGCAATACCCCGAATGGCATAAGTCACTGGACTGCCTGTACCATCCACTACAGTGCCACTCCAGTTATAGGTGCTGTTGGACCAGGCATCGACATGCGCCCAAGAGCCAGCAGGCAAATTAGTCACCGTACCACTGATCTGCCTTCCTGTAGTCAGCGGAAGATCGATACCTGTTACCGCAGTCGCACTACCGGCAACACCCACAGAGACACGACCGGCAGCATCCCACGAGGCGAGCCCTGTACCCATACCATTGTAGTAGCCACCAATCAGACCATCAGACCAAATGGAGACCCGGTAATCACTGGCACTGTCGAGACCTTTAATAGTGTATGTGAGATCATCAGGCTGACCATCAGCGTTTGCATCTACACCAACCACACTGGTACCGCCCCATGACCAGGTATTCTCCGACCACCCATCAATATAAGCGTATTCGCCCACGGGAAGATTCGTCACTGTACCGGAGATCGTATTGCCCACGCTAAATGCCGCCGAAGCAGTCTGGTCAATACTCATATCAAGCAGCGTAGCCTGATCATATTTCACAAGCTTCCCGGCTGCGCCACCAGTCCCCGCCTGATAGTAGCCCGCTTTATACTGAGCGCCAGCACCCCAGCCATTCACCCAGAGGCGATAATCTGTTGCGGGCATAAGGGATGGAATGCTAATAGTCGCCACACCAGCCGCATCTGCAACAGCGTGGCCCCAGCCGTTACCGCCAGTTCTGTCTGACCACATATTTGCATCCACCATGTCACCCTGAGTCAGGCCCTCCATGGTTAGCGTAAGCGTGGTACCAGCACTCAGTGCAATATCAACCCCTGCTACGTCACCTTGAGTAAGATCTATCAATGTTGCGCTAAACCAATCGACCGGCGCTGTAGCTGCCGCACCACCAGGCTGGCCACCGTAGCTGCCGCCCATCTTAGAGTCCGACCACCAGTTGAGGCGATAATCAACGGCAGCTGGAAGGCCTGTGATGCTGTAAGTGTCGGTGCCGCTTCCATTACCGCGAACTTCGGTACCGCCCCAGGCACTGGAGCGCTCAGACCATAGATCAAGCCAAACCACCTCACCCTGAGTCAAGCCTGTGATAGTACCGGATAGTGATGCGCCACTACTCATGCGGAAGTTGATGCCACTTACATCAGCAGTCGCATCGATCCGCGTCGCACCCATTTCACTGGAGGCATTCTGCCAATAGTTATCCTGATAGAGACGATGGCCATCTGGGCCCCAACCCCAGACCACAGCAATGTAGTTTGTGGCCGGTGTCACGGTAGCACTATAGAAGCCATTCTCATCCGTAGGAGCGCCAGCATAGTTCTGCCAATCATCGCTATGCAGATCTACCCACATGTTGGCAATACCTCTACCCTGCTGATTCACCACGCGGCCTGAAATTGTCGACCCCGTACCTACCTGCATCACCACAGATGTGATGGCCGCACCCGTATCAGGGTCAGTCATGTCGCCATTGGCAACAGTGACCCTCTGGGAAGGTGGGGAGATATAGTTGGAATCCCATATATTAATCTCATAGGTACCATCAGAAACCGAAATAGAGAAGTTACCCTGAGCATTTGTAGATGCCCCCATGCCAAACCCTGTCGCTGGATTATATGCATCCACCCAGGTGTTTGAAATGCCATTCCCCTGAGCATTCACCACCTGGCCGGTGATAACAGAGCCAGCAGCAACTGACACCTGCAGCCCGGTTGTACCATCCGCCGCTATCGCCGCTGTTGGCCAGTTGCTGCCATCACTGTTGAAATTATGGCCCTGCATCCAGTCCTGCGATACTGAGTAGGTAGACGTTGCAGCATCCGCCAGTGTCACAACACCACCGATGAATGATCGATCCTGCACACCGATCTGGCTATGCCCTGGCCATACACTCACATTAAACGTTGGCGATGCTCCGACCACATTGGCTGCAGTTGGCATGTTGACAGCTGCATAGCCATTGGCATCTGTATTTGCACCACCCAGCCCCATATCAACGTAGGCATTGGCCACGCCCGCACCATTGGCATCAACAACTCGAACATTCAGGGCTTGCCCCATATCAACCTGGATACCAACTGTGATATCAGCATCGGTAAAGATGCCGGTAACAAGGTGTGAATCCCACACATTCATGATGGCGCCGGGAACCAGGCCAGGGCCATAACCGAAGTCCTGCGCCCCAACTGCAGATGCATTAAACTGTGAAACAGATGCCGGATCCTGATCGTTATAGCCCGGGTTTAAGCCAGCAACTTGTGCCGGGTCAACCACCCAGTTGCCCCCCTGGAAATCTCCAATCTGCTGACCAAGTTGATCATACCCCGGCCACACCTCAATCTGGTAAGTGGTATTTGGAGTGGCTGTAACAGAGAAATTACCCTGGGCATCAGCCTGGCCCCAGTGCACATCTGCCCAGTCTGCTGTATGGAGCGTGACATTGGCATTTGCTACGCCTGCACCAGTCACATCCACAATCATGCCGCTTACCACCTTGCCTGTGGCAAGTGTCACTACCGGAGGCACAAATCCTGTAGCTACCGTATAGAGCTGAGCCGCGAAGTAATCTGAGGTGAGCGCACCAGCCGCATCAACAAAGCCACCAATAATCCCCGTAGCCGTAACTATCTGGGTTCCGGTGACATGATCCCAGGTGAAGGGCTCGAAACTGATTTTATATTGGCCAGGGGCAACATAGAGGGCGTAGTCCCCCGCCGCATCGGTTGTCACTTCAGCATAATTACCCAGCATCTGCCCTGAAACAGGATCAAACTCTGGCTCAAAGAACACATTGATGCCGGCAACACCCACCGAGCCAGATACGAGCACTGCGTCGATCACTATGTTTTGCTCGGTAACCGCAGCACCATTCAAAACATCTACTGCGATGGGAGTTGCCATAGGATCCACCGGAAGAGGCTCGTAAGCACTCGGATTGGCAGGGTCGGCAGTGCCAGCCGTATCCACCACGGCTGTCAGATAGTAGGTGCAGTCTCCCAGGCCACTGAATGTGAAACTGCTGGCAGCATCAACCGGAGCTGCCTGAACAATATTGGTAAAGAAGGGATCCGATGCAATCGCCGTAAGCACCGTGCCGGTAGCCGCTGTCTGATTGGTCACTGTACCAGAGATCGAACCCGTGCCTGTAGTACAAACTGGGGCAGTTGGAGCGGCAGAAATAGTCGCCATCGTCGGGTCGGTATCATTCAAGTACTCATTCAGGTCCGAAACACCATCGCCATCAAAATCGCTGGTAGCAGTAGCAGTATTCAGATTACCAAACCACTGATTCTCCCAGTTATCATCGATGCCATCACTATCACTATCTACCGCCGCCACTTCTGGCTTAACAATGAATGTGGTGCTAGCCCCCGGCGCCAACAGATCAACACTCTTGTAAACATTAGGCACATAAGCCCCTGCCCAATTTTGGTCGGGCAGACTGATCTGAGCATGCGCTATAGATATATCAACAATCTCATCGGGGTAGGCATAGACAGTGTAGAGGCCGCTACCGAGCGTATCCTCGATCACTGACATCTGCTCTCCTACAACCACTGCAGGGGCAGCTACATCTTTAATCTCCAGATGGATCTCGGCCCCGGAGAGCGGGTTACCGGCACCATCTGTAATACTCAGCTGAATACGGCTGAGAAGCCCCACAGAGCCGGTGGCAGCGCCAATACTGTAGTGCTTAAGCCGCTTGCTTCCACTGCCGCTCCAGTTCCGCGCTGCATCCACGCTATCCGTATACGTCTTAGCCTCCTCCTCGAACACCACACCAACACCCTGCTTGAAGTAGCTTGTAATAGTTTTATCGGTGCGGCCACCACCATCAAAGATAGCTGCGGTTCGCGTCATGCGAAGCAATCCCTGAAGCACAGCCACGCCGCTACCAGCCGTCCAGTCAGCTACCCAGCCAGCCTTGCCATGTGTGGCTGTATCGCTTAGGTCATAGAAAGCTCCTGCATTATCATCAAAGACGACCTCCTCGACTCCCCATTGAGCATCACCGCCAAGGTCAACTCCATTCTGGTACTGCTTCTTAGCATAGCTGCGCGAATAAACCACACCGGTGGTCACCACCTGCGGAAACCACTCCGGAGGCGTGTTGTTCAAATTTGCAGCTGTTGTATCAGCAGAAGCATATGTAGTGGCCGCCGTAACAGCCAGCGGCGGAGTATTAAACCCGTGGGTCACCTTATCAGTGCCGGAATACGCCCATATTATGCTAGACCCATGGTTCGTGGCCGTGCGTGCGAAACCACCGGTTGGCAAAAGCGCCTCATATGCATGAAACCCATCACTTCCTAGCAGTAGATTAGCTGACACGCCTGTGCCCGGTGTAGTAGCAGCGCCTCCGGAGCGCTCAAAAAAATCGAAGAAGCCAGAAGTATCTTTCCATGTATAACCTCGTTCATCTCCAGCCTGGAGTATGGGGTAGTAGAGCGCCATATCGTATGTGGCGGCATGTGCGCCAGCAGAAAAACCAATAGCCACCATAGCAAGTGCAAGTTTTGAAATTGCTTTTTTAAGAATATTCATATCAACCACCCTTTTTATACACATAAACCTTATAGCTGTAACTTATTCACAGCAACGAACGATCACGCCTTGGTGAACGACGACTCTTAGGCAGGCTCACGGCAGAAGATGCAGGAGAAACCTTTGCTGCTGAACTCTTTAACTGAGCCTGTTGCGCCCGATACGCGCTCAACTGCCGCGCATTTCCCGCCAACACCTCTGACTTCTGCTGAGCGGGTGTGCCATATACAGCCAACGCCTCACGTGAGGCCTGTATCTGCTTGTTCTTTTCTATAACCTGCTGCTGCCCTCTCTGCTTGGATCGCAATGCCTGGCCCTCAAGATTTTTCAGCTCCTCCATCAGCTTTTCAGGATCGCCCTCACCCGCATCAAGTCGCTTTCTAATCTTGGACCTCTCGAAGGCAATAGCCTTCTGCTCGGCCTGATACTTATGCTTAAGCATGGACATATCCTGATGGAGCTTGGAAATCTTCGCACGTAGCTGTGATACCCCTACTGCCGAACGGGGGGAGGCTGACAGCTCTCCGGAGGCCTGCATGCTTGCCAGTGTCTGAGATCTCGAGCGCTGGGCTAATGCCACGGCTGCACTGTTATCAATCGAGCCTACTGCAGCATGGCCGGCACCCACGCCAATCGTATCATAGGCGCCCGATTCCATGCGTGCACTACCGGCCTTGAATAGATGTACCTCTTTTATATGTGAAGAGCCCTTATTAGAAACCAGAACATAATTATAATTTTTCAGTAGTCGTGAAAGAACAGTGCGCACAGGCAGCTGACGGTACTCAGCGCTCACCGTGCCCCCTACCGCTTTATCAATACGGAAAACGATGCCGGCCTCTTTTGCGATCTCCTCAAGTGCTACGCGAAGATCCTGCTTGGAGAAAGAGACGGAGATGCTGGGGTGAGATAGAGTAGTAGCTGCATGCGCATGCGCAGAGATTAAAAAGACAAAGCAAACAAACAACCTCAGCATCAGCATCAGCATCAGCATCATTCCTCCGAACTCTCCCCCGATTATAGCAACCCTACTGCTGTAGACAACGGGTAATTATACGAACCCCATGGACATAAACGGTATCATTTAACGCAGGCGGTACTCAAACACTTGCTGCTGGCCAGCACGCACCAGCTGTACCCTTATATTGTCACTACTCTGTAGCTCCTGATATACAGCCATCGCCTGCTCAAGGTTTGTGACCTTTTTGCCATTTATACTTTGAATAATATCACCAGAGCGCACGCCCACCTTTTCCATTCCTGCTCCCTGCTTGATATTGCCAATCAGCAGACCATCCACCTTGCCACCCTTAAAGTGGGGGGTAACCTGAACCTGAGACATTAGTTGTGACGTGTGCCTCTGCAACCACTGCTTCTCCAGTACAATCTGTTTGGCAGGAGAGGAGTGGGATGCCGAGCCTGATGAGGCTGCATCCTGGCTTGTATCAATCTCCAGGCGGGGCAACCAGATACTTTGCAGTACACCATTCACATCAACCTCAACATGGTCAGCATATACTTTCTTCAGTATCACACCCTGCAGCAACATCTCTCCTACAATATAGCTGTTAATATCTGCACCAGGCTCAACCTGCATGAAGGCAACAGACTGCGCGCCTGCTTCAACTGTGCCAAATAGCTTGATATTAAGCTTGGCCACCGGAACCACTTTTGCCTCCACGGGAGCGGAGAGGGCCCTGGTGGCTCCGGCAGGGTCAGCCACACCGAACAGGGGGAAGGTCTTCAGCCTTGATACATCGACAATGGGCTTCTCCACCACCTTATCCTGCGTCATAACATCCAATTCACCACCTGACTCGGGAAGCGTCCAAACGACCAGCTGCCACCCTATCAGAGCAATTAGAACAAACTCGACCAGCAGTGAAGCGGGGCGACCAGAAAGCCATGTCGGAAACTCCATACTACTCACCACCTCTCTATCAGTACTGCAAGTGCCAATACAGCGGCATTGGCGCCTGAGTGCAGCAATATTGGCAACAGAAGATTCCTCGTCTGCTCATAAATATAAGCAAAAATCACTCCACCAATAAGTGCCGGCAACCAACCATCGCCATGGGCAAATGCAAAACAGAGTGCGCTAACGAGAATGGCGAACCAACCATTCATCACCTGCCGTAACACTCCATATAATGCGGCGCGAAACAATATCTCCTCAACCAGTGGTGCAAGGCAAAGGAATATCATCACCCCTTGAGCAGTTACATGCTCGGGCAGC
>CAZFCL010000049.1:0-7790 GCA_964517705.1 uncultured Zetaproteobacteria bacterium
TGGGCGGCACTATGCGTCTCGGTGGTTACCCATGCAGGGTGATCGAAGGAACGCATACTCATGCGGCCTATGGTGAGAACGAGATTCGTGAGCGCCACCGCCACCGCTATGAGTTCAACAATACCTATCGTGCGCAGATGGAAGAGGCCGGTCTGATTGTTTCAGGCACCTTGCCGGATGATTCTCTGGTGGAGGTGGTAGAAGCCCCCGACCACCCGTGGTTTGTTGCTTGCCAGTTCCACCCGGAGTTTCTATCGCGCCCTTATGCACCACACCCGCTGTTTGCAGCATTTGTAGGTGCCAGTAAGGAGAGGGCGGCGCTCTAATGGCAACTGTTTCTGTTGGCGATATAGAAATTGCCAATCATCTTCCGCTGGTTCTGCTGGCAGGGCCGTGTGTTATTGAAGGTGAGGATTTTACACTCAGGGCTGCTGAATCAATTGCAGAGATTGCGGCAGAGACTGGCATTCAATTTGTATTCAAGTCGAGCTTTGATAAGGCAAACCGTACGAGCCGTGATGGATTCCGCGGGCCAGGGGTTGATGAGGGCTTAAGGATTCTGCAGCGGGTCAAGCATGAGCTGGACCTGCCCGTAATCACTGATGTTCACACCGAAGAGCAGGCCAGAGCTGCTGCCGAGGTGGTTGATATTCTACAGACACCAGCATTTCTCTGCCGCCAGACTGATTTTATTCAGGCAGTTGCTGAGACAGGCAAGCCGATCAATATTAAGAAGGGGCAGTTTCTGGCACCCTGGGATATGAAGCATGTTCTGGATAAGGCATTGGCAACAGGCAATGAGCAGATCATGCTCTGCGAGCGAGGTGCAAGCTTTGGCTATAATAACCTTGTGTCCGATATGCGGTCGTTGCTGGTGATGAAGGAGTTTGGTGCACCTGTTGTATTTGATGCGACCCACTCTGTTCAGCAACCGGGCGGACTTGGCGGTGCAACTGGTGGCAATCGGGAGTTTGTGCCGGGCCTCTCTCAGGCTGCAGTTGCTACAGGGGTTGCAGCACTCTTTATGGAAGTGCACCCAGACCCGGATCAGGCGCTCTCTGATGGCCCCAATTCACTGGCGCTGTCTGAGCTTCCCAAATTACTCAGCCGCTTGCGCCGGCTGGATGCGATTGCCAAAGAGAGTTAACCCAGCGTAGCCAAGCTAGTGGCTGGAAGAGTTGAAAAGATAAAGAGAAATTAAAGGAAGTATCCGTCGATATGCGGCGGATGTAGGAGTAAGAGAAGTGAGTGAAATTGTAATAGCCCATGGACGGGAAATTTTTGATTCACGCGGCAACCCGACCGTAGAAGTTGATATCAAACTGGCAAGCGGTGCTTCTGCCCGCGCTGCGGTTCCAAGCGGCGCCTCTACCGGTTCCCGTGAAGCAGTAGAGTTGCGTGATGGCGGCAGTCGCCTTGATGGTAAGGGTGTGCGGAATGCCGTAGCCAATGTGAACAGTGAGATTGCAGCCGCGGTTAAAGGCATGGATGCAGCGGATCTTGAGGCTGTTGATGCCAAGTTGATCGAGCTGGATGGTACGCCGAACAAGGGGCGCCTTGGCGCCAATGCAATTCTTGGTGTATCGATGGCAGTTGCCAAGGCACAGGCCACTGAGAATGGTGAGTCACTCTTCCGTTACCTGGGAGGAGAGGGTGCCACCCTGCTTCCGGTGCCTTGTATGAATGTGATCAACGGTGGCTCCCATGCCGATAACAGTATCGACTTTCAGGAGTATATGGTTGCTCCTGCCGGCGCCTCATCTTTTGCCGAGTCTCTGGATATGGGTGCTGAGGTATTCCATGCACTGAAGGCAGTTCTGAAGGCAGGCGGGCATATTACCGCTGTGGGTGATGAGGGCGGTTTCGCTCCGAATCTCGGCTCCAATGAAGAGGGTGTCACAGTGATTCTCGAAGCGATCGAGAAGGCTGGCCTGAAGGCAGGTAGTGATGTGGTGATCTGCTCCGATATGGCGGCTTCCGAGTTCTACCGTGGTGGCTCCTATATTCTGGCGGGAGAGGGCAATCGAAAACTCGATTCGGCAGGCATGGTGGATCTCATTGATTCACTCTGTCGCCAGTATCCGATTGTCTCTATCGAAGATGGGCTGGATGAGAATGACTGGGATGGCTGGAAGCTGTTGACCGACCGTGTGGGTGATCGTGTCCAGCTAGTTGGTGATGATCTGTTTGTGACCAACCCTGTTATCCTCCAAGAGGGTATCGATAAAGGCATTGCCAATGCATTGCTGGTGAAGGTAAATCAGATCGGCACGCTGACCGAGACGATTGCGGCAGTGAATATGGCGCATGATGCTGGTTATCGCTGCATGATGAGTCATCGCTCCGGAGAGACTGAAGATGCCACGATTGCTGATCTGGCAGTAGCGCTCTCAACCGGGCAGATCAAGACAGGCTCTGCTTCGCGTTCAGATCGTATGGCAAAATATAATCAGCTGCTCCGTATTGAAGAGGAGCTTGGCAGTGACGCCCGCTTTGCCGGGCATGGTGCATTCGAGCGCCACTGATCGGTAAGTGCCCGTCATGTTGCTCGACCTGAGTTTCTGACATGGCAGGAACAGTGGGCCGTTGGCTATTTTGGACTGCCTCAGTTGCTGGGCTTGGGTATATGGTCTGGAACCTTGTTTTTTCGGATCACGGTTACCTGGTCTATCGGCAGGAGGCGCTTCAGGTAGAGCTTCTCAGGAGCGAGCTTGAGGAGCAGAAGATAGAGCGGGAGCGCTTGGCAAAAGAGGTGCTTCGTCTCAGGAATGATCCTGATGCTCTGGAAGAGATGGTGCATCGCGAGCTTGGCTATGTTTACCCTGATGAGATTATTGTGATGATGCCTGAAGGCGGGATAGAGAAGGATAAAGGGAGTAGGCCATGAGTGTTGTAACCCGCTTTGCGCCATCACCTACCGGTCTTCTTCACCTTGGCAATGTGCGCACAGCACTTCTCAACTGGCTCTACGCCAGAAAGCATGGTGGTCGCTTTCTGCTCCGTTTTGAAGATACAGATCAGAATCGTTCCGAATCTGAATATATCGAGTCCATCAAGGCGGATATAAACTGGCTTGGAATCAGCTGGGATGGTGATGTTCACTTCCAGTCCGAGCATGCTGCCAAACATACGGATGCGCTTGAGAAACTGGCAGAGAAAGGCTCTGCCTACCGCTGTTTCTGCACAGAAACAAAGCTAAACCTTGATCGCAAACTGGCTACCTCTCGCGGACTTCCACCTCGTTATGCCGGGCACTGTAAATCTTTGTCTGCCGATGAGTCGAAGGCCAGGTCAGAGAGTGAGTCGTTTGTATGGCGTCTGGCTACGCATGCACCCGAGGGCGAAGTCACTGTTCCCGATATGCTGCATGGTGATGTCACTTTTGCGCAGCGCGATCTTGATGATCCGGTGGTGGTGCGTTCCGATGGCAGCTTCACCTTTCTTCTTCCCAATGCGGTGGATGATGCGGTGGATGGCATCACGCATGTGCTGCGTGGTGATGATCACCTGACCAACTCGGCCTATCAGGTCTGGCTGTTGGAGCAGCTTGGTTTTGAGTCGCCCGCCTATTTTCACCACGGGTTGCTGTTGGGTGAGAATGGCGCAAAGCTCTCCAAGCGCACCGGTAGCCATAGTATTGCTGAGCTGCGTGATGATGGGCTTCTTTCCGAGGCGCTGTTGCAGGCCATGACACGCCTTGGCCACCCCAATATGCCGGAAGAGCTACATGAGCCCTCCGATCTTGCTGCTCACTTCAACGCTGAGCATGTCTCTACCAGTGCTGTGCGCTGGTTGGATCAGGAGATGTGGCGCTGGCATACACAGCTGCTGCATGAGTTGCCTCCAGAAACATTGATGCCGATGGTGGCCCCCTTTGTTTCAGTTGCAGACAACGCGCAGCTGCAGGCATTCACCCTGCTGATCTCAAAAAACATCAAGCGTGCCGAAGATGCAGCACAGTTTCAGCGCATACTTGATGCCGATGCTGTGTTATCAGCTGAGGCATCCGGTATCGTGGCTGAGGCGGGTGCCAGTTTTTACCAAGAGGCACTTGCCTGCTGGCAGGGGTTATCCGGTTTGGAGTGGAAGCAGTGGACAGAAGCCGTGAAGGAGAAGACAGGCTGCCGTGGCAAAGCACTCTTTATGCCACTGCGTGTGGCACTATCTGGTGCACTGCATGGGCCGGAGATGTCAGCCGTGGTTGCATTTCTTGGCCGTGATGCGGTTGAGTCTCGGCTCAAAAACACCATCATGCAGGCAGAGTCATGACACTACAGGTCTATAATACGATACGCCGAAGCAAAGAGCAGTTCACTCCGATGGTGCCGGGCAGAGTGGGTATGTACGTCTGCGGTGTCACTGTTTACGACTACTGCCATGTTGGCCACGCCCGCGTGCTGGTAGTGTTCGATGTGATTGCACGCTGGCTCAAAGCACTTGGTTATGATGTTGACTATGTGCGCAACTTCACCGATGTGGATGATAAGATTATTGCGCGTGCTGCAGAGCGAAATATCCCAATCGATCAGCTGACCAGTGAGATGATTGAGGCATTTTATGAGGATGCCGATGCACTTGGCTGCGAGCGGCCGACACATGAGCCGCGTGCAACTGCGCATATGGATGAGATGATTGCCATGATTGAGGCGCTTGTGGAGAAGGGTTGCGCCTATGTTTCGGAGTCGGGCGATGTGCTCTATGCCGTACGCGAATTCTCCGATTATGGGAAACTCTCCGGTAAAAATATCGATGATCTTGAAGCTGGCAGCCGTGTTGATGTTGATGCCTCCAAGCGTGATCCGCTCGATTTTGTGTTGTGGAAGATGGCCAAGCCATCCGAGCCTGCATGGGATTCACCGTGGGGAAGGGGGCGCCCTGGCTGGCATATTGAGTGCTCGGCCATGAGCTGTTCACACCTTGGTGCCACCTTTGATATTCATGGTGGTGGTATGGATCTGAAGTTTCCGCATCATGAGAATGAGATTGCGCAGGCATGCGCGGCCAATGGTGGCGAGTTTGCCCGTTACTGGCTGCATAATGGCTTTGTAAATATCAATGCGGAGAAGATGTCCAAATCACTTGGTAATTTCTTCACCATTCGTGAGGTGCTGGCGAAATATCATCCTGAAGTGCTGCGCATGTTTATGCTCGGCACCCACTACCGCTCTCCGCTCGATTTCTCGGATCAGGCGCTTGATGAGGCGAAGGCAGCACTTGATCGGCTTTATGAAGCGAAGAAACGAGTTTTCGACCACGCTCAACAGAATGAGCTTCCTGAGAAATTCACCGATGCGATGAATGATGATTTTAATACGCCAGAGGCGCTGGCGGTGTTGTTCGATCTCTGCCGTGCCATCAACAGAGCATCTGATAAGGGTGATGATGTATCTCTTCTTGCGGGTCAGTTCAATGCCATCACATCGCTTCTCGGTATTGTGTACGATGATGTGGAGGCGTGGTTTCATGGTGGCGATGGTGATGCCGATGCGATTGAAGCATTGATTGCCGAGCGCACTAAGGCCAAGAAATCGCGTGACTTTGCTCGTGCCGATGAAATTCGTGATCAGCTGGCGGAAGAAGGCATTGTGCTTGAGGACACAGCCTCCGGCACAACATGGAAGAGGGCGTAGAGATGGCACCAGTGTTGGTGACAGGCGCTGCCGGATTTATCGGTATGCATGTTTGCGAGAAGCTTCTGGCGTGTGGCCTGCAGGTGATTGGTATTGATAGCCTGAACGATTATTACGATGTCAGCCTGAAGGAAGCACGCCTTGCACGCCTGCAAAAGCTGGATGGCTTCACCTTTGCCAAGGTAGATATTGCCGAGCGCGAGGTGGTGAAGCGGCTGTTTGCCGAGTTCCACCCTTCCCGCGTGATTCATCTGGCGGCACAAGCAGGTGTTCGCTACTCGCTGGAGCATCCGCACGCTTATGCCGATAGCAATCTCACTGGCTTTGTAAATATTCTTGAGGGGTGCCGCGCGGTAGATGTCGAGCATCTTGTTTTTGCATCATCCAGCTCGGTTTACGGCTCCAATAAAAAGCTTCCCTACAGCGAATCGGATGCTGTGGATCACCCCATCTCGCTTTACGCTGCGACCAAAAAGGCAAATGAGCTGATGGCACACTCCTATGCGCACCTCTATGGCTTCCCCTGCACTGGCTTGCGCTTCTTTACTGTTTATGGGCCGTGGGGCAGGCCAGATATGGCCTATTTCAGCTTTACCAAGGCGATCCTTGAGGGGAAACCCATCAAGATTTTCAATCATGGGAATATGCAGCGCGATTTCACCTATATTGATGATATTGTTGATGGTCTGCTCAAGGTGTTCGATAAAGCACCGGCAGCAGGTGAAGATGGTGCAGCGTACCGTATCTACAATATTGGTAACGATCAGCCGGAGCGGCTTGGCTACTTTGTTGAGGCTCTGGAGAAGGTGCTCGGCGTGGAGGCTGAGAAAGAGATGTTCCCGATGCAGCCGGGTGATGTGCAATCCACCCACGCGGATCTTACCGCTATCCGGCGAGATTTCGGCTTTGCCCCAATCACCTCAATCGAAGAGGGGCTAAGTAAGTTCGTGGCTTGGTATCGAGACTATTACGGCCAATAAACCTTTGTTTTTTGAATGGTCACCTTCGGTCGTTCAGAATACCTTTGAGATAATGAGGTTGAATTCGGTGGCAGCACAACCGACAACTTCAGGCTTATTTATCTATCGGCGTTTTTTGAAAAAGCTTTCCTACAGTTTCGATTAGTTGCTTTTTCATGCCATGATCAATCAGTTCATTATTCTCCATGTCAAAATTCTTATAAAAACTGGGAACTGAGATACTTCCTTTTACATCCGCACCGAAATACGGAGCAGAATTAACGGCCGCAGCCAGCACATTTGCGCCGCCACCTGCCCCAGGCGAGGTAGACAGGTATATGACAGGCTTATGTTGGAACTCTTTTTGGGTAGTGCGGCTGGACTAGTCGAACGAGTGTTTGTAGGCGGCCGTATAAGAGCCGTTATGCTCTGCGAAAGAGATGACGATGGCATCAGCGTTTGCGAGCTTTGCCAAGAATTTTCTGGCCGGTTGCGGCTGGCCAATTTCCGCCTCTTTATCTTCGCTGAACAACGGGATTTCATAATCATTCAAATCCAGAAGTTCGGTCTTTGCTCCCGGAATGAGAGAGGAAGCATAAGCCGCCAATGTTTTATTGATCGATTTTTTACTATTGCTTGCAGCAAATGCGACAACTTTCACTGTTAAGACTCCATTTGAGTTATTTCTATTTTTTCATACCAGCATTCAGGCACTCTGTATGAGCACTAGTCCGAAGTCCTCATCTGATGAGAGTTCCAGCTCTTCACCTTCAATCAAATCCCCTGCTCTAACGACCTTGCCATTTGCAGTTGCCGAACCTTGAAAGATCATGGCGACAAAAGGCCGATCGGTTTGAATCGACTTGCCTTCGGATACAAACCCAACCCGACAAACCATATTGCTGTTAAAGCTGCCGCCATCGCTGCCGCCCAGCACTGTGGTTAGTTGACCTTCTTTAAGCTGGAAGTTCTGATAAGCGGGTGTCAGTCCAATTTCTGGAGGGCGAAACCAGATCTGAATGATGTCGGCCTGACTATTGTTAAGGCTGAACTCCGAGTGCTGCATGCCTGTTCCGGCACGCTGTACCTGGACACCGGGCCCCTGAATAACCGAACCATCACCCAGTGTTCCTTTATGTCCAACGGCGCCGTTCAGAATGACGCTCACGATATCGACATCATTGTGAGGATGGAGCGGAGC
>CAZFCL010000050.1:0-7482 GCA_964517705.1 uncultured Zetaproteobacteria bacterium
GGAAGCTACCGCCGTGATACGTTGGAGAAGGTTCTCGCTGCCCCTGATTGTGATGAGTTGATTGACTGGCTGCGACACCGGCCAATACTGCACCACGATAAGAAGCTTGGTTGGTGCATGGTACATGCAGGTCTGCACCCAGACTGGACACTAAAAAAGGCAAAAAAACGGGCGTGCGAGGTTGAAAAGCGGTTGCAGGGTGAGCAGTGGAAAGAGTTCTGCAGAGAGCTGCATCACAAAAGGTTTCCCCTTCGCGATCCGAAGAAGGGCGGTGATCAGAGAGCGCTATTTTCAACGGCTGTGTTTACGAGAACTCGCTACTGCACTCACGATGGGCGCTTCAACTGGGATACCCGTTCCGGGGAGAACCATGGCAGTAGAGAGGCTCCGTGGTTTTCCTACAGTCGATTGGCTTGGCAGCGGGAGTGTCATGTAGTTTATGGCCACTGGGCCGCTATGGGGCTGGTAACAGATCAGCCTCATGTGTTGGGACTCGATAGTGGTTGTGTCTGGGGTGGAAAGATGACGTTGGCTAAGCTGAAGTCGAGAGGTCGGTGGAAGATTGTAGCGCAGGAGGGTTAATCACGGTGGTCATGAACGCTACTGGTTCACTTACGAGTTGAATTCGCCCCTACATTAATACAATGATAGACTTGACCCCTTTCCCTTTACTTTGCTTGTTTGTGATCATTGCAATGAAAAAACCATAAGTAATCCATATGCCGACTACACTCCTTCCTATCAATAACGTGCCCATCGGGGCATAATTGTACCTTTTGCAGTTCTTGCTCCAGAAGCGCTTCAATAAATTCGTTATCATTTTTCCCTGAGTTAGCAACCAAATGATATCCAACATAAAAAGATAATACCGCCTTTCCATTATTAATAGATGTTCCTATGAAGTGCTGATACCGAGTGCATCCCACAATTACAAATAACACAATGAGCAAGCATGTAAAGAACCCTACATCAGAAAACTTGACTTGTTTCAGCAACATTTAGTCACCTCGAACCAAGAGAGCCTGAGAAGGCAGGCCATCCATCAGTGCTCCAGTTGTATAAGCTGCTGCCGGCACCATCATCCCCATGCTATAAGTTTGAAATCCTGTATTATATAATTCACTACCACTTACATAGTTTCCAGCCTCATAGCCCCAAGAATTCACAAAATCATGCACCTTTGAAACCATATTTACAAAATAACTAGCTCCCGGAATGGAATCATAGACATGGGGCGTTCCCTCTGGATTCATGCCTGTCCTAGTAAACCAATTATTGTTTGCTGCTGTGTAGAGAGGGGTCGCGTCTATCATAATGACATTTTTCTTGTTGCTCTAATAATTCGCCTCACTTTACCTTACTTTTCTCAAACCTTGCAGTGGCATTTACGATAATCCCTTTTGAATCGACCTCATAATATATCATGCAATCTTTTTCAGGTGTTGGTGCATAACCCTCCCGGTCAGGACATCCATCATGAGCATATACCAAATTACCATTCTCTAATCTATATGATTTACTCTCTATGATAACTGGTGGAAGAAAGTAGCCATTTATCCATTCAGAATAGTTCTTCCCAATAGTGGATTTTGCTATGTGCTGTAAAGAATGGCTCCCACACCCAACCAAGAATAATATAAGACTGAGTGCAACAAGCATATTGTTCCTGTAGCTCATGGGCCTGTTATCACCTGATCAATTACCGAAGATGGAACCACAGGCAAGAATGCCCCATAAGATATAATGGCAGCAGGAACCATTGAAGAAACATTACCAATGTCATACCTGTTCAATAAATTATCATGAAAGCCTGCTGTAGCATTGAAGCCGGGAACAAGGTTTAAGGCACGAGATATAAGTGAGCCTTCATCTGCACTGAACCAAAATCTTAATTCATTAGGCGAAGGAGGGGCTTCACCCGAAAATCCAAAATCATTATATAGATCATCCTTCCATTGATCTTGCCCTGGGGCTTTCTGGCTTGCCTCACCAAGCAGCCCTCCACCCGGCCCAGCAGAAGGGTCTTCTCCAGTTATGCCATTGTATATATGCCTCATAGCCATGCCTGCAGTAACAAACATCATGCTTTGTACATGGCGTTCCATATTCCCGCCATTTGCCGCACTACCTAAACCTGCCCCGGCAATTCGACTTAACTCTGTAGAAGCACCTATTTGACTACCAGCCCAAGAGATGCCTCCAGCTACTCCACCTGCAATAGCACCCATCCTTGCCCCACTAATCCCGCTACTCCATATCTGGGAAGAGTTCCCTCCATAGATTGCCGTCATCGAAGCACCTCCAACAAAACCAGCGGCAGCACCTGCCACGGCTCCGGAAATAACACTTCCTGCCATCCCTGCACCAACATAACCAGCAACAAAACCTGATATAGCGCCATAAGTAATTGCGGCGGCTGCAATCACAACGGCAGCTACTACCACCTGTCGTACCGACTTCCAAAGATTACTTAATGACCAGTGACCCGTTGGGTCGGTATACATTAATGGATTGTTATTCACATAAGCGTAGCGATTAAAGTCCTGCATATTCCCCGGACTTGGTACGATGGTATCAGCACTTATGAATCTGCCTAAGATTGGATCATACAATCTTGCATTCATGTTGATTAAGCCTGTAGATGCATCCATCTCATGCCCTGTATAACCTCGGCTTGTATTAACTGATCTGATATTTGCCATATCTGTGCCATTAGCATTTCTTGGTTTGCCGAATGCATCGAATGAGAGGCGTTCCAGCACCGCACCTGTTTCATCGGTAATCACATTGATTGATCCCAGATGATCGGCATGCATGTATTTGGTGCTGATGATGCCTGCTACATCCTCGATTGATGCAATAAGTGTGGAGCCTGCATAGATATGGCTTACATCTTTGATAACGCTGTTCAGTATCGTGCGCTGGAAAATCTTACCGATGTAGTGCGTTTCAGAAAAACTGCCTGGTGCTGGCGTGGTTTTGGTGATGCGGTTGTGATTGGCATCGTACTCGAAGCCTGTATAACCATTGGTTGTCCAGATGCCGAGCGGCTTATTGAAACTTGTCCAGCTATGCGTGCGTTCTGTACCTGTGAGCGTTCTATTATTTATATAGGTAGAGCCATGTGTGAACAGCTTGTCTGTCATATTGCCGTTAGCATCATAGGTATACGTGTTTCCACCTGCCGTGGCCACTGCATGCGGATGATTCGGATCATAGGTGTAGGCACCCACATCACTTTTATGGGTGATATTGCCAATCTCATCATAGGCATAGGTTTTGTTTGATGGGCCGGTGACTGATGTGAGGCGATTCAATCCGTCATAAGCAAATGTCTCGGTATAACCCATCGTATTGTCGGTGCGGTAGTTCATATTGCCTACTGCATCATAATCATAGTTCCAGTTTTGAATGCTTGAGCCATTCACTGAGCTGTTTATGCCGGTTAATACACCTCTGATATTGTCATATGTGTGCGTAGTGGTTGCGCCATTACCAAATGATTCATTTGTTATATGCCCAAACTCATCCATGGCATTCGCAGTCCAATAGGTTTGGTTATTACCTGTTACAGAAGCTAAGAAACCTGACTGATTATAGTTTCTGCTAACCTGTAACCCTGTTGGATAGGTGATGGTATCAACTCGTCCTATGGAGTCATAGCTGTTGGATACGGTATAGGTGGTGTTGTTTATGGTGGTAGTACTTGCTGTAACTCTGCCATAGCCATCATACACATAACCTTTGCTAATGCCGTTTGGTGCGGATTCAGATGATAGAGCACCAATCCACTGGGAATCATAAACCCATGAGCTTGTTCCCTCTAACTCTGTGCGTGTTTGCATACGACTTAGAGCATCATAGGTCATGGATGTGGTTTGCTGCTTGGCATCTGTCTGGCTGATCAGGTTACCCAACACGTCATAACTGTATGACCAGATACCCATATCGGGATCATGCATGCCGATCTTTCTGCCACGGATATCGTAACTCATGGTGGTGACATTATTCGCTGCATCGGTGGTGGATGTAAGATTGCCAAAGGCATCATAGGCGTAACGCATCGTGCCACCCAGATGATCGGTGACAGTGACTACTTTCCCCTGCGTGTTCTTCACTGATGTTTTGCTCTGACCCAGAGCATTGGTGAAAGTTGTGGTCAAGCCGTTATATGAGCTAGTGGATATATCACCATTTGGAGCTGTTGCAGTTAAGACTCTGCCAAGATCATCATATGAATAGCTTGTCCATGCAGTTGCATTGCCTGTGTGTGGTAGTGATTTTCTATAAACACGACCTAGAGAGTCATATTCGGTATCAACATAGATAGAGCCACCATCAAAGCCTGTGCCTTCGCTCTGAATCTCGCGACCTCTGGCATCATAGCGGATGGTGGATGGATTGCTGCCGGAGGCGGTGGTCGTGACAGATGCCGGAGCATTGCTCAGATCAATGGCGGTAAACGTGCCATCGGCGCGGGATTCTTTGATCTTTCTGCCAAAGCCATCGTAGACCCAGCTGGTGGTGAGCTGATTGGGGCCTGTCAGGCTCTTCTTGGCTCCAAAGCGTGCATCCCACGTATAGCTCTCGCTATGACCCACTGCATTGGTGGTAGTTTGAGGGAAGTGGCCGTTGGCATCATAGGTCACGCTAGTGGTGCGGGCTTGAATACCTGCACCGCTGACGGTCGTGCTGATACGATTACCAAAACTGTCATAAGCATACGTGGTTATCTGGCTCAGGGTTGCATCGTCCGGTTCAATCGTTTCCGATTGCAGAAAACCATTGGGGTAATAATCAAAGCTGCTCTTGCGCGTCTGCCTGTCTGTTGGAGAACTACTGGTCACAGTCGCACTGGTTAGCTTACGAATCTTCCAACAGCCTTTATCAGCAACGCTGACTGTTTCGGTATAGGCTTCCCAATGACCGCCCCAGTCGCGGCCATGAATGGCATTGATATATTTTTTTGCACGCTTTATTTTCGCCTTCTTGCCTCCTCTGCCAGATGGCTTAATGGTTTCATTCGCAATACCAAGCTGGCGCTGATAATAAGCACTGTTAAGAAGATAGGCAGGAATCCCGTTCTTTACCCAGCGTTGTCTGGCAACCTCAGTGACAATCGGAGCGCAAGTGTCGCTACCACTATACGTGTTGCTGATTGTTTTGCTGAATTCACCGGTTGTGACCGTGGTTGATTCAAGCAGATTGCCGAACAGATCATAGGCATTGCCAGTCGTGTTACTGCTACTGATAAAAGCACCATTCAGGTCATACTGTTTTGTTGTTGAGCTGCTCAGATAGGCAAAATGGCGCTTACCATCATCATTCATATCTCTGGCTGCCCACGCATTCACTGTGCTGGAAAGTTCTGCATCATTCAGGCTTATGGTCACAGTTTTAATGCGTCCCTGGAATATAATATCCTGGGCATAGGTGGTAATCGTAGTCATGCCTGTCTGCTCATCCGTTTGAGTGGCAGTGGCAAACCCGCGGAATTCACGCCTACTCTCTACAAACAGACCTCCGCTATAACTGAAGCTTACTGAGCGCGTTTCCACATCCGGGCCACGGGTGGTGACCTTACTCACTGTCCACAGCTTCATCTCCGGAGCGCCTGAGACACCCCCCTGCAAAACATAACCCACCGACTTCACCATACCGGTTGCCTGGTCGGTTACGGTAGCCATCAATGGCGTGGAGCTCCACTCGGCAGATTGCAGAATATTTGGTGTGGCGCTGGTCAGAATACCTGCATGCGACGTTGGAGAGACAGCCAGATAG
Organism: uncultured Zetaproteobacteria bacterium; assembly: GCA_964517705.1. Taxonomy (GTDB): domain Bacteria; phylum Pseudomonadota; class Zetaproteobacteria; order Mariprofundales; family Mariprofundaceae; genus Mariprofundus. The sequence goes on from CAZFCL010000050.1 coordinate 5,782, forward strand.
TGTGTAAAAGGCGTCGTGTTAAAATACGTGCTCATGTTCAGGTAAACGCTCCAGTTCATGGCGCTATATTGACGAGGGTTATACAAATCGGCGAAAGCTGGCGCTACTGTGCTACTCAGCAGATCAGGCAGGCCATCACCATTCACATCATAGAATGCCCGGTAACCCGCTGTGCCGGCCGGATCAGCCCAAACTTTATAAGTGGTTGAAAGGCCTCTGCCACTGTTGGAATATACGCGCCAGCTGCCCGTATCATCCTTTATCACCCAGTCTGGATAACCATCACCATGCAGATCAACGATTGCATGCGGGTAGTAGGTGGGAGGGGTAATTGCAACACCGGTTCTGCCAACCCTCTTATGCGTTTCCGGTGTCGCCATGCCCATATAGGAGGGGGTAAATGCATCAGGATAAGTGACAGTCTCAGAAACACGCATTCCAAATCTGGCAGAAGTTCTGCCACCAATTCTGGCGCGATGTCTCCGATGGCTGGAAATCAGTGTATCTGTAACACCATCACCATTTGGGTCAAAGTAATAAGTATCTGTGTAATTGCCATTGTAACGAGAATCATGGGTTACTCTACTATGGGGAACAGCAGTCCATTGCCCACTCGGAGATGCACGGTCCTGGCGGCTGTAGCCGAAGCTCACACTGCGTGATGGCAGTAGACCATCCACATCGTGCACGGTACTGCTGACCAAAAGGCTGCGATAATCGTTCTGGCCGCTCAGGCTACTGTAGTCGAAACTGACATGGGAGGCCAGCTTCGTGCCAGCAAAGGATTTTATGCCAGTCAAACGAGCATTGATCTGGCTGCGAAGACCCGAACGGTAACTGACGATCCTGTCCTGCCGGATAAAGTCATAGAAGAAATCAACACGGTTGTCAGGGCCGTAAGTAATCTGCTCCAGACGATGGCCATTATCACCATCTGAATATCTGTATGCCATGCTGTTGCCGTGCATATCCGTCACACCACTCAGACTCCAGCTGAAGGTGCTCACGCCGGCCACCGGCCACGGGGCTGCAAGCATATAGGTTGTGCTATTTTTATCTTTAATGGTCCATGAGCCGTCGGCTTTGGTGATCTTTAGAAATGACGATTCATTGGCAACGCGATACTCATTGCCACCGACATGCACCAGCGCCTGACGAGCGCCCTTCATCACCAGCACAAAGGTATCTGCACCTGTATAGGATGGGGTGCCATGCTTGCTCTCACGCTCAATGCGCGTGATATCCAGACTCCACCCCATGCCGTACAGGCCGTTGCCCATTGATGAGGAGTAGTTAAGCAGCAGCGCTGGCTGCATGCCTGCGCGCCCTGGCGCTACGGCAATGGGAATACTGTGCGTAAATGAACCGGCAAATGACTGAACGTCGGTTCGCCCTTGGCTCATATCAACTGCAATAGATGCCGTGGGCGATAACAGACATGTAAATCCAAAAACGGCAACAATCAGGATGCGATGCATGGCTAAGAACATTCCCGGAAATAAAACGCCTGAATATAAATGGCGAAATATTAGTTTGGGCACTATGAAGGTTATCGGGTGGAGCTTGCTGGAGCTGGGTTCGCAGGAGATATGCCGGTCTTCCGCTCTTCTTCAGCTATACGTAGTTCTTCCATCAGTATCTCTGCTTCCAGCTTCTTCAGAAATGCCGCATCACGCGCGCTCTGCAACTCCGCCATCTGCC
>CAZFCL010000051.1:0-7440 GCA_964517705.1 uncultured Zetaproteobacteria bacterium
ATGCTACGACTCCATCAGTGAGTAGAGGAGGTTGATCTCCTCTGGCCAGATGGTCTCATCAATCGTCTCCAGCACCATCGGAATATCATCAAAGTGTTCACTGTTCATAATGTAGCGAAATACATTCAATCCCAGCTCGCCCTGTGTGAGTGAATGGTGCCTGTCCACACGTGATGCAAATGCCGTTTTGGAGCCATTGAGGTGCATCCCACGCAAATAGTTAAAACCAACAATGTCATCAAATGCACCAAAGTTCTTTTCGCAATCTTCCATCGTGCGAAGGTCGTACCCGGATGTAAATGTGTGACAGGTATCAATGCAGACACCGACCCGGGATTTATCTTCAACACCATCGATAATTTCAGCCAGCTGTTCGAAGCGGAAACCCAGATTGCTCCCCTGACCGCTGGTATTCTCAATCACAGCAGTGACTCCCTCTGTCTGCGCCAGAGCCCAGTTGATCGACTCAGAAATACGCGCGAGGCAGTCACTTTCAGATATCTTTTTCAGATGTGAGCCGGGGTGGAAATTAAGAAGTGGCAATCCCAGCTGCTCGCAGCGCTGCATCTCATCAAGAAAGGCATCGCGTGACTTCTGTAGCCCCTCCTCTTCAGGGTGCCCCAGATTAATCAGATAGCTGTCATGCGGCAGCACATGTTTCGGCTCAATACCCGCATCTTTGAGGTTACGCTTAAACGCCTCAATGCCTTCATTCGTCAGCGGCTTTGCAGCCCACTGCCGCTGATTCTTAGTAAATAACGCAAACGCCTTTGCCCCAATCTCAACAGCGCGGCCTGGCGTATTCTCAACACCACCTGCGGCACTTACATGTGCACCCACATATTTCAAAATAGTTCTCCTTCCACTTGTGTTTCTACCTAAAAGTCGCTGGATCAATATTGTATTTGCGCAACAGCTTGCGGACAGTGTTGCGATTCAGACCTAGCATATCAGCCACCTTCAACTGATTGCCGCCGCAGTGCTGCAACGCCAGCTCAAGCAGGGGTGGCTCCACCTGCTCCAATAGGTGTTGGTGCATATTCACAGGTTTGGCATAGCCAAGTTGATGCAGATAGCTGCGCGTACAGCGGGTCACAGCCTCGGAGAGCGTCCCCTCCCCTTGCTGTGAGTCATCGGCACTACCCAGCGCCAGCGCCACATCGGAGAGTGTAATGCTCGCCCCTGGTGTCAACACAGCGAGCCGCCGCATCACATTCTTCAGTTCACGAACATTTCCGGGCCAGTCGTGGCGAGTCAGAAGATCGGCTGCATCATCAAGGAGAATCGGGGCCTCCATATCCAGCTCATCAACCACTTGATCGAGAAGGAAGTTGGCCAACTCTTTAATATCATCGCGGCGTTCACGTAGTGGTGGAATATGCACAGGAATGACATTCAGCCGGTAGTAGAGATCTTCCCGGAATTCGCCTTTGGCAATCTTTTCAGAAAGATTCTGATGCGTAGCTGCCAAAAGCCGCACATTTACAACCCTTGACTGACTACCGCCTACACGCTGCACACGCCCCTCTTCAAGCACACGCAGTAACTTGGCCTGAAGAGCTGCAGGCATATCACCAATCTCATCAAGAAACAGTGTGCCACCATTGGCCTGCTCAAAGCGTCCTTCGCATGCTTTATCGGCACCAGTGAACGCCCCTTTCTCATGGCCGAAAAGCTCCGACTCCAGAAGATCCGCCGAAATAGCCGCGGCATTAATAGCAACAAATGATCTGCCTGCGCGCTGACTGCGTTCATGCAGAGTACGTGCCACCATCTCCTTGCCGATACCGGACTCTCCGGTAATCAGTACAGTAAGATCGGATTCGGCAACACGCCCCAGTGTTCGGAAAATATTCTGCATCACCTGACTGCGGCCGATAGCCATATCAGACATCAGAGCACTCGCCCTCATCAGAAAGTTCTAGAAAGTAGGACTCGGAAACATCAAGCATCTGCTGCCAATCATGCAGCACCTGAAAGCGGGAGCGGAAGTCAGCTGAGCCACGCAACCCTTTGCTGTACCAGATTACATGTTTGCGAGCGAGCTTTGAAGCTGTGCGAATACCATGATGTTCAGCCAAATGATGCATATGCTCAATCACAACATCCCAACGCTCTTGTGCTGTTGGCTTTGCAGGCTTTGCTGTACCAGTCAATGCTGCATAAACCTCACCCAGCACCCACGGGTTTCCCTGTACAGCGCGTCCCACCATCACGCCATCGCAATTTGAAACACGGATCATCTCCCTGGCTGATTCGCCATCAACCACATCACCATTTCCAATGACCGGAATCGAAACTGCTGCTTTAGCGAGCCCAATATCTTCCCAGTTAGCATGCCCATGAAACATCTGCGCACGGGTACGCCCATGTATGGTAAGCATCTGAATGCCGCTCTCCTCTGCAATCTTGGCAATACGCTCCACATTCTTCGATTTCTCATCCCAGCCAGTGCGGAACTTAAGTGTCACAGGCACATCGACCGCTTTCACTACCGCCTCTAGTACACGCGCCACAAGTTTCTCATCTTTTAACATGGCTGAGCCAGCTGTCTGCTTACATATCTTTTTCACCGGGCAGCCCATGTTGATATCAACAAAATCGGCACCATGGCCAACAGCCCAGCGGGCGGCCTCAGTCACAAACAGGGGGTCAGAACCAGCAATTTGGATAGATGCCGGGTGCTCATCAGCTCCAAGTTCGGCCATCCGCTCCGTGCGTTCACGACCCATATCGACAGCACGCGACGCAATCATCTCGGTCACCACCAGCCCCACGCCGAAACGTTTGCATATCTTGCGAAATGGAAGATCAGTGATGCCCGCCATGGGTGCCAACACCAGAGGAACATCAACACTGTATCTACCTAGCTTGAAGCCGGGCAGGAGCCTGTTATTCATTGCACATCCTTTTACTCGCAAGTCTGCCTAAAAAATGTGCAATCATACTGCTTTCTTCCAGCCTTGCACCTGTTGTTTGCTGCCGTCAGCTTCGCTGGCATGCCTGATCAGAAAAATATTCACTGGCCCAACACCTGCTTTGTGCAGTCGGTAGCAGATTCACGTAAGTTTCCGGAAACAGCGCTGCCACAAATCGCGGTGGCAGGGCACTCAAATGTGGGGAAATCATCCCTGATGAATGCACTTTTTGGGCGCAAAGGCCTGGTCAAAACATCCAAGAGCCCTGGCTGCACACGGCTGCTCAATCTATTTGAGGTCGATGCTTCACTTATAGTGGTAGATCTTCCTGGCTACGGCTATGCACGCGCATCAAAGAGAGAGCAGCACCGCTGGATCAGCATGATTGATAACTATCTCATGACCCCTGATCTGAGGCTGGTGCTTCTGCTGCTGGATATACGACATGGCCCGAAAGATCCAGATCTGCAGCTGATTGAGTGGCTGAATGAGAATGGTATTCGCTGGATCCCTGTCGCTACCAAAGCAGATAAACTCTCTGGAAACGGCCGCACCAAACGTCTTAAGGAGATGACTGATGCAATGGGTGGTATGCTCGAACCTCTGCCTACCTCAAGCCTGAAAGGCATGGGAATAGAGAAACTCCGCACCACCCTGCAGCAGGAGATTCTTGGCGGGGATCACGCCTCGTAATCGACCACGCTGCGTGAGATAGCAGCGCTCTTCACAAGGGGAACAACCGCCTGATGTTCAGGGTGTATCTGGTAGGCCTCCAGCGCCTCGCGACTCTCCAGCTCTGTGCAGAGCACCAGGTCGGCTGACTGTTCAGACTCAAGGAAATCGATCCCGACCTCGATATTCAGCAGGCCTGGAATCTTTCCCTGTAGCGCCTCCAGCCTCGCCTTGATCTCAGCTGCATCGGCCTTGTCTTTCAGCTTCCACATGACGATATGCCTAACCATTAAGCATTCACCATACGGCGGCTCGACGGAACAGGGTTCTTCATTGGGCGCAGGCCGAGCTTCTCAAACAGTTTCTGATCATTTTCAGCGTCCTTGTTCCCAGTGGTAAGCAGTTTTTCGCCATAGAAAATGGAATTTGCGCCGGCAAGAAAACATAGTGCCTGCATCTCCTCACTCATCTCTTCACGGCCTGCGGAGAGGCGAACATGGCTTGTTGGCATGGTGATGCGAGAGACAGCGATGGTGCGGATAAATTCAAAGTTATCGAGCGTCTCTGAAAACTGTTCGTCTTCAGCAACCGGTGTCCCCTCTACCTTCACCAGCATATTGATCGGTACCGACTCCGGGTGTGGTGTCATGCGCGCCAGCTGTGCCACCAGGCCAGCACGATGGCGACGTGACTCACCCATGCCAACAATACCCCCACAGCAGATACTCATGCCCTCGGCGCGTACATATTTCAGAGTATCCAGACGCTCTTCATATGTGCGAGTCGAAATAACCTCTTTATAGTATTCAGGGTCGGAATCGAGATTGTGATTGTAGTAGTCCAGCCCCGCCTCCTTAAGCTGGTGTGACTGCTCAGGTGTCAGCATGCCAAGTGTGGCGCACGCCTCCATCTCCATTCCCTTGATTTCGCGAATCATGTCGCACACCATCTCAAAGGCCCTTCCCTTTGGCTCACGCCATGCAGCACCAATGCAGAAGCGCGATGCACCTCTCTCTTTTGCAGCCTTCGCAGCCTCAATAACCTCTGTTTTTTTCATAAGCAGTTCGGACTCGACATCACTGTTGTAGCGTGATGACTGTGGGCAGTATTTGCAGTCCTCAGGACAACCACCCGTCTTGATTGAAAGCAGGGTAGAGAGTTGAACCTCGTTGGCATCAAAGTTTGCTCTATGCGCCTGCTGAGCACGAAACATCAGATCACTGAACGGCAGCTCAAACAGTGCTTCAATCTCATCTACTTTCCAATCATAGCGCATACTCGCCCCCTCTGGTTAACCTTGGAGCGCGAAGGGTAAACAGCTCAGCCTGTTTGGGCAAAAGAATCATTAAAAGACAAGAGAGTTAGGCTACTGGGGCATACGTCAGCCGGCTTAACTCCTGGCGAATTCTTAGCACCCTGTTGAGGCTCATAGAGAGGGAGTCCATATCAAGGTTCAGAAAGGTTGAAGTCCACTCCGGATTGGAGGAGAGCTCCCCACAAACAGAGACTGGAATACCTGCGCGCCCAGCAGCAGATGTGGCAAGCTTAATCAGATGAAGTATGGCTGCATGGCCAGAGCTATACAGCTTGGCCAGCTCCTCATCAGCACGATCAGCAGCAAGGGTGTATTGCATTAAATCATTTGTGCCGATGGAAAAGAAGTCGCTCACCTGCGCCAGCTTGTCGGCATTGATGGCACTGGCAGGCACTTCAATCATGGTACCGATCGAAAGTGGCTGCGCAAACCCTTCTTCACGATGAATATTCTCGGTAAGTCTGCGCACCTCTTTCACCTCATCTTCAGTGGTTACCATCGGAATCAGGATATGAACTGATCCCTCTTCACCCGCACGCAACATAGCCCGCAACTGCTGCTTCAAAATATCTGGCCGACGCAACAGCAATCGAATCCCGCGCAGACCCATGGCAGGGTTGGCGCAGCTCTCAGCGCCGCCCATCAATTCATGGTGGTGCCACAGCTTATCACCACCGATATCGAACAGGCGCATCGTGACTGGCCTGCCACCCATGCGCCGTACAATTTCAGCATACTGTGCATACTGCACCTCTTCATCCGGCATATCGGATCTATTCAGAAGCAGAAACTCACTACGATACAGGCCGATACCATCTATACCGATATGCTCGGCAACATCCAGCTCTTCCGGAAACTCAATATTGGCCATCAACTTAAGCTCATGGCCGTCACTGCTTTTGGAGGGTACGCATGCATACGCACCAAGTTTCGCCTGTGCGCGATCAAGGCCACTGATCAACTTCCTGTAATCAGCCTCCTCACTACGATCCGGGCTGGCGACCCAGCATCCCTGCTCGGCATCGAGAATCACCACTTCACCCTCTTCAAGACCGGTCAGGCAACCTCCAGCCCCGACCAGTGCCGGAAGACCAATACCGCGAGCAACAATGATATTATGAGCATCAATACCACCCTGTTCGAGTATCACGCCAGCTACACCATGGCGCCACATATTCACAATATCAGAGACGGAGAGATCATCACCAACACAAACAACTGGAAAGTGCGACTCTTTGGCTTTGTCGAGACCGCTGTTTATATTGATGTGGCCGCCAAGCAGATGGCTCAGAATTCTTTTGCCGGCATGTTCAACATCATCCTTTCGGTTCCGCAGATACTCATCATCAATATGTTCAAAGCGCTGTTGAATCTCATCCATCTCTTGCCTAAGTGCCCACTCGGCATTGATGCACTTTCTAGTAATACGCTCTTTGACTCTCTGCAAAAGTTCAGGGTCAGCAATGAGCATACGGTGCACATCAAGCAGTAACAGCATGTCATGAGATTTTTGTTTCGACAGGTGCTCTCGTTCAATATCAACCTCGCCACATGCTGCATCAACGGCTTTGATCAGGCGCTCTGTTTCAACTCCGATTTGCTCAGCCTCTAGTTCACGCTCGGGGATAGATTGCTTGTTATGGTACACTGCCTGAACGCACCCGATAATAATGCCGGAGCTTGAAGCAACAGCGCTGCCCTTACGCCTGATGCCTTCGGAGTGTTTATCTTTGGAAGGGGCCACTACATCTCCTCGCCAAAATGGTTGTTGACCAGTGCCTCAATAGCATCAAGTGCGGCACCTGCATCCTCGCCCTCGGCACGAAGGGTGAGGTCTGTTCCCCTGCATGCAGCCAACATCATGATACCCATGATGCTTTTGCAGTTCACTTCAATCTCATCTCTGATAAGGGTAATATCACTATGAAAGCGCCCAGCTTCTGCTACCAGTTTGGCCGAGGCGCGTGCATGTAGCCCCAGCTTGTTACATATCCTGATACGGCGCTCTACCGACATGTAACTGGTGCCCGCTTACTCAAGGTTGCCTGAGCCGCCTTTTTTAATCCGCTCCTGTAGTGACTTCACAAACACATCACCACTATGGATTCCGCGCTGTTTAAGCAGCTGGTTACGCGTGGCAACCTCAACCAGCACAGCCAGTGACCGGCCACTACGAATTGGCACCGGCACACGGGCAATCGGCACATCAAGAATCTCAGTCTCACTCTCTTCGCCAAGTACACGGTCTTCAGCAGCCAATTGATCCCAGGGGATCAGATCAATAACAAGGCTAAGTCGCTTGGTATCAGTAATCGCGGCAGCACCGTAAAGGTCACGGATATTGAGAATGCCCAGGCCACGAATTTCCATATGATAACGGAGTGTATCAGGGCTGCGACCCACAATAGTATTTGGCCCTTTACGGGAAAATTCGACCATATCATCAGCAATCAGGCGGCTACCACGGCTGATAAGCTCAAGACCCACCTCACTCTTGCCAATGCCACTGGCGCCAATAATCAACACGCCCAGACC
>CAZFCL010000052.1:0-7436 GCA_964517705.1 uncultured Zetaproteobacteria bacterium
GACTGTATTACTCTATTTAACAGATACTGGCGATGTGGAATGGCACTGGCTGATGCGCCAGTAAATAGGCCCACCCATTCAGATGACCGACTACTGTGCTGCCATGCGGCAGCACTCTCATCCAGCATCTGCTTCCTCAACGATATGATCTGCAGCTTGAGGCGCTCTTGCTCATCTTCCAGTCCAACCAAACGCTTGTTCGTTTCTGACAACTTCTTTCTTACACCGCTGCTTGCCTTACGTGCAGTAATCAGAGCCGTATCAAGTTTGCGTAACTTTCGACCGATATCGCCCAGCTGCACTTCAAGCTGGCGACGTACCTTCGCCAATCTCAAACGTTCCGTTTTAACCTTCGCGATACGAACTTCGGTATCGGCATCCTTGGCCACCACCACAGGCACACTCCACGCCATGATGCATAAAAGAAGAGTCGATAAAGAGAGTCGAAACATCATACGCGGTGATAAGGGTGCCCTTGGAGAATGGTAAAGGCGCGGTAAAGCTGCTCTAGTACCACAGCCCGTACCAGCTGGTGCGGCAGTGTCAGTTTTGAGAGGCTCCAACATGCAGCAGCCTGCTGGCGCACCTCATCGGCAACGCCATCAGCTCCGCCAATGACAAAATCCTGCCGGACATCACCAGCCAGTGACTCTAGGAAACCTGCCCACTGCCTGCTCTCCCTCAAGGATCCGCGCTCATCGAACAAGATAAACCCTGGTGTTGCCTGCTTGAGGATCTGCTTCGCCTCCTCCTGCTTGCGCTGGGAGACCTGCTTGCCTCGACCCTCGGGAAGTTCAATAATCTGAAAAGAGGCGAATGGTTTCAGCCGCTCAACAAACCGAGCCTCAAACTCAGAGAGCTCTCGAGAGCCACGGCCAACCACAAGCAGCCTGAGCTTCACGATGTGGTATCAGATTCCTTCTGGGGAGTTCGCCACAGCCGCTCAAGTTCAAAGCTTTCTCGCACCTCTGGAAGAAACAGGTGCACAACAATATCGCCCAGATCAACCAGCAACCACTCCAGTGCCTCTAGCCCCTCTATCTTGGCAGAGAGGTCGTATTGATGTGCCACCTCGGATACTGCCTGAGAAAGCGCCTTGACCTGGCGATCTGAGCGACCACTTGCCACGATAAAGCGATCGGCAAAGTCGCAACGGCCATGTACATCAATGACCAGCACATCTAGCGCCTTCTTGTCCTCAAGGGCTGCAACCAGCGCCTCTGTCATCTCTTCAAATCGTTTATGATCCTTCACAGCTACTTCTACCACACCTTCTCCTTAATCAGCTCTACCATAATGTTTTTCAATACTACTGCGCACACGTTCCGGCACTCTACCAGAAAGAGATTCGCCTTTTGCCGCATCAGCCCGCAGGGCCGTAGCCGAAATATCGGGCAGCGAGGCGGGAATGTAACAGTAGTGCCCAGCACCACTGCATGCTGGCCGACCCTGAACATCTATCTGATGCCACCCTTGGTGTAGCGATAAATCCTCCACGCCTGCACGGACAAAAACTGCAACATTGCAAAGCGCTTGATGCGCAGGGTACTCCCGCCAATCCTCAAGCCCTTCCCACGCATCAGCCCCCAGCATCAACCACGGCACACTTCCTGAGCAGCACCGTTGAAAGCGGCGCAGTGTCTCTACTGTTGCAACAGGCTTGCCACAACCAATTTCCCAACCGAGCACTTTTACACGCTCAAACTCTGAAAAAATATCACGCAACCAGCTCAGGCGGGTGCTGCCATCGGCAAAGCCTGAGAGTTCTCGATGTACGGGCGTGGCCGGAATAACCCATATTTCGTCAAATCCCATCACATCGAAAGCCGCGGCAACCAATGCAGCATGGCCATTGTGTGGCGGATCAAATGTGCCGCCAAACAGCCCGATCTGTTTTTTAACAGATGCTAACAATATCGCCACCGTACTCTTTTCAGCATACAGAAGTTATCCACGAACTTCACCACGCCCAAGAACAATCCATTTCTGGGTTGTTAACCCTTCCAGCCCAACAGGGCCGCGCACATGCAGACGATCTGTTGAAATACCAATCTCTGCGCCCAGGCCATATTCAAAACCATCGGCAAAACGGGTGCTGGCATTCCACATCACTGATGAGGAGTCGACCTCTCGCAAGAACTGGGTGCCCGCTTCATAATCCTCGGTGACAATCGTATCGGTATGGCCGGAACCATACATGGCAATATGATCAACAGCCGCCTCTAGCGAATCGACCATCCGCACCGACAAAATGGGGGCGAGATACTCTGTCGCCCAATCCTCATCACTGGCGGTTTGCAGGCCCATGTTTGCGCACCGCGCCAGCACCTGCTCGCAACCACGCACCTCAACACCTTTATCAAGCATCGCCTGTACAATCGAACGCACTGTACCCTCTGCAACATCGCGATGAACAAGCAGCGTCTCCATAGCATTGCAAACACCGTACCGGTGTGTTTTGGCATTCACTGCAATATTGCACGCCATATCTGCATTGGCATCAGCATTAATATAGACATGGCAGATACCATCCAGATGTTTGATGACCGGCACCCGTGACTCAGAGGCCACCCGCTCGATCAGCGACTTGCCACCACGCGGAATGATAACATCAACATAAGCATCACTTTTAAGCAGTGCACCAACCAATGCACGGTCTGTTGAATCTACCAGCTGCACGGCATTCTGATCCAAGCCTGTATCCACCAGCGCACGGCGCAGGCAAGCTGCAATGGCACGGTTGGAGTGAATCGCCTCAGAGCCACCACGCAGAATTGCCGCATTGCCCGATTTCAGACAAAGGGCAGCAGCATCAGCTGTTACGTTGGGGCGTGATTCAAAAATAATACCAATCACACCAAGCGGCACACGCATGTGGCCCACCTGAATACCGGAGGGACGATATCTCATATTGTCGATAGCGCCGACTGGATCGGGAAGGGATGCCACCTGCTCCAGCCCTTCAGCCATAGCTTCAACACGATCGCCATCAAGCATGAGGCGATCCTTCATCGCACTATCAAGCCCATTTTCATCCGCTGCTTTCATATCAAGCGCATTGGCAGCAAGAATCTCGCTCATCTCTCGGCGCATCACCGCTGCGGCCAGAAGAAGGGCCTCATTCTTGGAGCGGGTATCGACTGTACGCATCGATTTAGCAGCATGCTTTGCCTGCTGCCCCAGCTCATTCATAACTGCCACTGCATCTTTTTCCATACTTCTTCTCCTGTTCGGCCTACTGATCTTCTCTGCTCATCAACACCAGGTTATCGCGATGAATCACAGAGCTGAAATCGTGGAAGCCAAGGATCGACTCTATCTCATCACTCCCATGCCCCATAATCTGGCGCATCTCCTCTGCCGTATAGTTACAGAGACCGCGCGCAATGACTGAGCCATCCGGCTCGATAATCTCGACACAGTCACCCTTATCGAAAATACCAGAGACCTCTTTCACACCAATTGGCAGAAGGCTGCCGCCCTCCGAAACAACCGCTTTGGCCGCTCCGGAATCAACATGAATTTCTCCAGATGGGGAGAGCACCTCCATAATCCAGTGCTTACGCCGGGTCTGGCGATCAATGCCACAGAGAAAGAGGGTGCCTTCACTCTCTCCAGCTAATAATTGACTCAAACCATGACTCTTTTTGCCACTGATAATTGCGGTTGTAATACCACCGGCCGTAGCCACACGTGCAGCAGCCAGCTTGCTTGCCATGCCGCCAGTACCAAATGATGAACCAACCTCGCCAGCCATAGCCACATGCTCCTCTCCAAGGTGCTCAACAATATCCATACGCTTGGCATCCGTATGCTTAACCGGATCCCTATCATAGAGGCCATCAACATCAGTCAGCATCACCAGTAGATCGGCATCAACAGCAAGACTGACCAGTGCACCAAGTGAGTCGTTATCACCAAATTTGATCTCTGCCACCACCACGGTGTCATTCTCATTTACAATGGGTACAACACCTGCAGAAAAAAGTGTTTCGCTGGTATTGCTGGTATTGAGATAGCGCCGACGATGCCTTAGATCATCCTTGGTCAATAGCATCTGCGCCACGCTGCGCCCATGGCGTGCGAAAGCCTTGCCATACGCATCCATCAACCGAGGCTGCCCGATAGCTGCTGCTGCCTGCTTTTCATGCACAGAGAGCGTGCGCTCCAGCCAGCTCATCTGCACCCGGCCAAGCGCTACGGAGCCTGAAGTGACCACCACCACCTGTACACCATCGGCGATAAACAGCTCAAGTTCATCCACAAGGCGGTCGATGACATCTTGACGAATGCCATGATTAGCATCGGCAAGCAGTGAGCTGCCGATCTTTATCACCACACGCCGAACACGGCTAAGGTCATCTCTGGAATGAATCATCTGTCGCCTCGCTCTCCTTTGCTGCAGCCTTCTCACGCACCTTTAATACTTGCGCATATATACGGTGCAAGAGCTGCTTAATCCCCTCGCCACTCACCGCCGAGATAAAATAGGCCTCTACACCCATCGTGGCAATCTCTTCCTCAATAGATGCCCTCTCTTCATCAAGCAGGGCATCTGACTTATTAAATACTAGCAGGCATGGCTTGCCGGTGACTGCATCCCCGTAACCCTCCAATTCACCATTGATCTCTTCGATCTGTTCGTGAACTGGCTTGCCGTCTTCACATGCCGCATCCACCAGATGCAAAAGCACCGCTGTACGCTCAATATGACGCAAAAAGCGATGCCCAAGGCCTTTCCCCTCGTGCGCCCCTTCAATCAAGCCGGGGATATCCGCAACCACAAACCCATCGCCATCATCCATAAATACCTGACCCAGCATAGGCTTAATTGTGGTGAATGGGTAATCAGCGATCTTCGGCCGAGCGTTAGAGATGCGCGACAAAAGTGTCGATTTTCCAGCATTGGGTAACCCGACAAGGCCAACATCAGCCATCAGTTTCAGCTCAAGGTAGCGAATGCCATATTCGCCCTCTTTGCCAGGCTGTGCATAGCGTGGCGCACGGTTGGTGCTGGTGGCGAAGCGGGCGTTACCCATGCCGCCATCACCACCGCGGGCAGCAAAATACTCCTGACCATCCTGCGACAGATCCGCCAAAATATGCCCGCCCTCATCTTTTACGATGGTACCAAGCGGAACTTCAACCACAACATCCTGACCATACTTGCCATGGCAGTCGGAGCCCATACCAGACTGGCCATTTCTGGCGATCAAGCGTTTGCGAAGATAGAGCTCTTGCAACGTATTCTTGGAGTTAGAGGCGATAAAGATGACATGCCCACCGCGGCCACCATCGCCACCATCAGGGCCACCCTTGGCAATATACTTCTCACGCCGGAAAGAGCTGCACCCCTTGCCACCGTTACCAGCCTGAACCTCAACCTTTACCTCATCAATAAAACGCATGCTGAATTACACCACTCTTTTTAGGGCCTGTTAACATAAAACAAAAAGGGGTGCGACAAGCGCACCCCTTTCAAACATTAAATAAGGTTACTTTAGGCAGCAGTAACGCGTACCGTCGTGCGGCCATGGCTCTGATAATATTCGACTTTACCGTCAGACAGAGCAAATAGGGTGTAGTCACGACCACAACCAACATTATCCCCAGGGCGAATCTTGGTGCCACGCTGACGCACAAGAATATTGCCAGCAATCACCGCTTCACCACCATATTTCTTCACGCCAAGGCGCTTGGAATTGGAATCGCGTCCGTTACGACTTGAACCACCTGCTTTTTTATGTGCCATGGTTTACTCCTTGTCCGCCTTGGTTGCTTTTGTTTTGGCAGGAGCCTTCTTAGCAGCAGGTTTGGCTGCGGCCTTAGGCGCTGCCTTCTTCGGTGCGGCTTTCTTAGCAGCAGGCTTTGCTTCCGCCTTTTTAGCCACTGCCTTCTTGGTAGCGGGCTTCTCTGCTACTTTGGTGGCAGCTTTTTTAGCTGCGCCAGCAACCTCAGTGATTTTAACCTGTGTATAGTCCTGACGATGGCCTTGAGTTAAACGATAGTTTTTACGACGGCGCTTTTTGAAGACAACGACCTTCTGCCCACGCCCACTCTCGGTTACAACGGCAGTCACCTTGGCTTTGGCAGCATCAGCGCCAGCCTTGATGGACTCACCTTCACCGACCAGAAGAACATCATCAAACGTTACTTTCTTACCAGCTTCAGCATCCAGCTTTTCAACGCGCAGGATATCACCTTCCTGAACACGGTACTGTTTGCCACCAGTTCTGATTACAGCATACATCTATAAAACTCCAATACCTTACGCGGGTTTGCCGTATTTCTTGTAGAAGCGCTCAACACGGCCTTCTGTATCAACAATCTTCTGCTTACCAGTATAGAACGGGTGGCAAGAAGAGCAGATCTCCACATGGATATCACCCTTGGTGGAACGCGTCTCAAATGTGTTGCCGCAAGAACAAGTTACCTTGGATGCGATATATTCTGGATGAATGTCAGCTTTCACGTCATTTCTCCGTCAAAATTAGACCCTTAACAGGGGCCGAGAGGCCATGCCATTTAAAGGGGCGCGATTTCTAGCGCCGCCGGGGTGAATAATCAAGTGCCAATCCAATATTTATTTTGTGGCAGGCGAGCACCTAGCTGCTTTTCGGACCCTGCAGCTAAAACGCCATGCCTGAAATCCAGTAGTGACATGCAATTGAAGCGACATACCCGAGGAAAATAGCCCATGTCCACTTCAAGTGGCTGAAAAAGGTATAAACACCCCGCGCTTGGCCCATCAGTGCCACACCGGCCGCAGATCCAATTGAAAGCATCGATCCGCCCACACCAGCAGTCAGCGTAACCAGCAGCCACTGGTTAAGATCCATATTTGGCATCATGCTAAGTACAGCAAACATCACTGGAATATTATCAACCACAGCAGAAAGGAAGCCGACAATAATATTGGCCCAGCTCGCCCCTAGCTGATCATACATCAAGTGTGATGCTAGATTTAGATAGCCCAGCGCCCCCAAGCCACCCACGCAGAGAATCACACCGTAGAAAAACATCAGTGTATCCCACTCCGCACGCTGCAGCTGATGAAAAATATCAACAGGAGCATCCTTCGACTTAGGATCAATCTGGGTATTTCCCTCAAATGACTCTTCGTACCTGAAGGCAATTCTTTTCAACCTGTAACCGTAGAGCTTCAGTAGACCCAAGCCAGTCATCATGCCAAGCATTGAAGGCAGGTGAAGCACGCTATGGAAAGAGACAGCAAGTGCGATTGTGCCAAGGAACATAGCAATAATGACAAAGCCGCCTTGCTTCACACGCACATCCTCGGCCACGCGCTCCGGCACAGCACTGGGCAAAAAGAGCGCCATAATGGCTGCTGGCACAATCCAGTTTACCAGCGACGGTACAAACAGCACGAAAAACTCTTGGAAATCAACAATACCCTTCTGCCACACCATCAGGGT
>CAZFCL010000053.1:0-6846 GCA_964517705.1 uncultured Zetaproteobacteria bacterium
AGGCTGTACGCTGGTCATTTCTTTCAGTGGCGGTTTGGTGGGGTATATTCACACTTCCCGTAGTTCTCTTTGTGCACGAGTCTGGCGGTGGTAGCCGGATGGGGTGGGTTGCCTCGGCAAAGGCAGGTGTGCAGCAACTTGGTGATACATTCCATCATTTACGGCAACTTAAGCAGGTATGGCTCTTTCTTGTTGCCTACTTTCTATATATCGATGGAGTTAATACTGTAGCCCACATGGCGGTCGATTACGGTCTGGCACTTGGATTTGATAGCAACGTACTGATCACAGCACTTCTGTTAAGCCAGTTCATTGCCTTTCCAGCAGCACTGGTTGCAGGTTGGCTGGGTGAAAGAGTAGGTGCCAAGCGGGTTATTATAGCCAGTGTTGCTGTCTATGCTGCAGCCTGTATCTGGAGTTCGACCATGCAGGATGCCACTGATTTTTACTGGTTGGCAGGTGCGATTGGCCTTGTGATGGGTGGTATTCAGGCGCTGTCACGCTCTATGTACGCACGCATGATTCCAAAGCATCAGTCAGCTGAGTTTTTTGGCTTTTTCAATATGCTGGGTAAATTTGCTACGGTATTTGGCCCACTATTGATGGGGGTTGCCAGCATTGTTTCCGGTAGTGCCCGTTTCTCGATTCTTGTAATTGTGGTGTTATTTGTGGCAGGTGCTATTACTCTCTACTTTGTGGATGATCGCCGCACTTCACTACAATAAAAAAGGCGACCCGAAGGCCGCCTTTTTATATCTCAGAAGCAGAGCCTCTTATTTGTAGAAGTCGATCATGGTTTCCAGAGATTTAGGTGTAATCTTGGAAGCGTTACCTGCAGCGCCGAATGCTTCGAAGCGTGCCTTGCAGATATCCTGCATGGCAGCGGTAGAAGCTTTTAGGAACTTACGTGGATCGAAGTTCGCTCTGTTTTCATGCAGGAACTTACGAACAGCACCGGTAGAGGCCATACGAAGATCGGTATCGATGTTTACTTTACGAACACCGGACTTAATGCCTTCAACGATCTCTTCAACCGGAACACCATAAGTTTCGCCCATGTCACCACCATATTCGTTGATAGTAGCCAGCCAATCCTGTGGAACAGAAGAGGAGCCGTGCATCACAAGGTGCGTGTTAGGCAGTTTAGCGTGAATCTCTTTAATACGGTCGATACGCAGAACAGCACCTGTTGGCGGCTTGGTAAACTTGTAAGCACCGTGTGAGGTACCGATGGCAATTGCCAGCGCATCAACACCGGTTTTTTCAACAAAGTCAGCAGCTTCATCAGGGTCTGTCAGCAGCTGATCCATGTCCAGCTTACCCTCTGCACCATGGCCATCTTCTTCACCCATCTCACCGGTTTCCAATGAACCCAGGCAGCCAAGTTCACCCTCAACAGAAACACCGCCCGCATGAGCCATGTCTACCACTGTCTTGGTGACGTTTACGTTGTATTCAAAAGAAGAGGGGGTTTTGCAGTCCGCTTCCAGTGAGCCATCCATCATGACTGATGAGAAGCCTGACTGAATAGAGCGTAGACATACTGCAGGCTCAGAACCATGATCCTGATGCATTACAACAGGGATATGCGGATACTGCTCAACTGCAGCAGAGATCAGGTGGCGAAGAAACGCCTCACCTGCATAGCCGCGTGCACCGGCAGAGCCCTGCATGATAACCGGAGAATCGGTCTCATCAGCAGCCTGCATGATTGCATGAACCTGCTCCATATTGTTTACATTGAATGCTGGCATGCCGTAGCTGTTCTCAGCAGCATGATCCAGTAGTTGTCGCAGCGAAATTAGCGCCATTTCTCTTCCTCCTTCGTATTTCTATCTGTTAAAAATTATTGATGCGCAATAGTGACGCCTTGCCACTTGTTGTGCAATCAACTTACTCTTCTACCTCAACGACTTTCATCGTATTGGTTGCCCCGGCACGCCCCATGGGTGTGCCCAGTGTCATGACAATGAGATCACCCACATCTACCAGCCCATCCTGCTCCATCATCGAAACCACCTCACGGGTTGCGCGTGGTGCATCAGTATCTGATGTATAAGTCTTATCAATCATTCTCGGAGTGACGTTTCGGAAAAGAGATACACGACCGAGCGTATTCTCTTCCGGTGTCAGCGCATAGATTGGCACATCGCCGAGGTGACGTGACATATAGAGCGTTGTGTTACCACTTTGAGTAAAGGCGGCAATTGCCTTGATCGGCATGATGTGGGCTGTGTCAATTGCCTGGCGTGCAATGCACTCATCCACCGAGTGTGGTGGAAAGCGCGGGTCGCGAGTGCTTGAAGATGGAAGCACCTTCTGCTTCTCAGTTTCAATGCATGTGCGATGCATTGCTTCGACTGCCTCAACAGGATATTTACCTGCTGCAGACTCACCTGAAAGCATGACGGCATCGGTACCATCTAGCACGGCATTGGCTACATCGTTTACTTCTGCACGGGTCGGGATTGGGTTGTCACACATTGATTCCATCATCTGTGTTGCAACAATGACCGGGCAGTTGAACTTAGGCGCCATGCGCAGCATGCGTTTCTGGATGGGTGGCACGGCAGCATCACCAACTTCTACACCTAGGTCGCCACGGGCCACCATCACTGCATCCGAAGTCTCCATGATTGACTGCAGGTTGTTAGGTTCAACAGCTTCTGCGCGTTCTACTTTGGCGACAAGTCCAGCATGGCCTCCTGCAGCTTTAACCAGTGATCGGGCATACTCCATGTCTTCACCATGACGCGGGAAGGAGATAGCGATGTAATCTACGCCAATGGCACATGCCGTCTTGATATCTTCTTTATCCTTATCAGTGAGTGCAGCAGCAGAAAGGCCACCACCAGCGCGGTTAATGCCTTTGTTATTAGATAACTCACCACCAACCACAACGGTACAGTGGATCTCCTGACCCTTAACCGTATCAACATCCATCACGATAAGGCCATCATTCAGGAGTAGACGAGCGCCCGGCTCAACATCACCTATAAGCTCTTTGTAAGTCAGGCCAACACGCTCATCATCACCATCATCTAGGCCAAGTGCGCCATCAACAATGTATTTCTGACCAGGTTCGAGGAATGTTTTTCCTGCTTTAAATTTTCCGATACGGATTTTAGGGCCCTGCATATCAGCAAGAACGCCAACGATAACACCGTGCTGTTTAGCAGCTGCACGCACATTCTCTGCACGTTTACGATGCTCCTCTGGTGTGCCGTGAGAAAAGTTTAGGCGCACAACATTTACGCCTGCCCCAATTAACTTATCCAGCACCTCGGGGGATTCTGAAGCGGGGCCAATTGTGGCAACAATTTTGGTTCTGCGGAGATGATTAGTCACTTAAGCGGCACGCTCTTCAAGCATGGTAACAGCTGGGAGCTTTTTGCCCTCCAGGAACTCAAGAAAAGCACCGCCGCCAGTGGAGATGTAAGAAACTTTATCGGCGATATCGTATTTATCGACTGCTGCCAGAGTGTCTCCGCCGCCAGCGATTGAGAATGCAGGGGATTCAGCAATGGCAAGAGAGATTGCTTTGGTGCCTTTACCAAATTGATCAAACTCAAATACACCAACAGGGCCATTCCACACGATGGTACCAGCCTGTTTGATGATATCAGCCAGGGCTTCTGCGGAGTCGGGCCCGATATCAAAAATCATATCATCATCAAGGCACTCATTAGCAGCTTTCAGTGTTGCCGACGCAGTAGGGGAGAACTCTTTTGCACAAACAATATCTGTCGGTACGGGGATGCTCCCTCCATTGGTTTCAGCATCAGCAGTCAGCTTCTTGCATGTGTCAATCAGGTCGGCCTCATACAGGGATTTACCAACAGGATAGCCTGCCGCAGCGATAAAGGTGTTGGCGATACCACCACCTACAACCAACTGGTCTACTTTGGTAGAAAGAGACTCAAGTACGGTTAGCTTGGTGGAAACCTTGGACCCACCAACGATGGCAACCATCGGGCGAGCCGGGTTATCCAGTGCTTTGCCAAGTGCTTCTAGCTCGCCAGCCAGCAGTGGACCAGCACATGCGACTGGGGCGTAAACACCAGCGCCATGTGTAGATGCCTGTGCGCGGTGCGCAGTACCAAATGCGTCCATCACGTAGATATCGCAAAGGGCCGCATACTTTTTAGAAAGTGCTTCATCATTTTTCTTTTCGCCGGCGTTGAAGCGCACATTCTCCAGCAGCACAACTTCACCGTCAGCAACATCAAAGCCACCGTCCAGATAATCGCGAATCAGGCGAACAGGCTTGCCCAGAATAGATGAGATGTGTTCCGCAACTGGCTGAAGAGAATTCTCTTCGCTGAACTCACCCTCGGTAGGGCGGCCAACGTGAGACATTAGCATTACCTTGGCGCCAGCATTTGCAGCATGTGTAATGGTTGGCATGGATGCGCGGATACGGGCATCAGAAGTTACCTTTCCATCCTTAATTGGCACATTCAGGTCTTCGCGGATCAGCACGCGTTTTCCGGCAAGATCAAGGTCAGTCATTTTTGTTACAGACATTATTAACTCCTTCAAATAACAGCTCACAAGGTTTATGAACTGTATTAATAAATAACATATAGACGTTTGTCGCTGCCAGCTTGTTTAAATATGTGAAGCAAACGGGCAATGGCAAACGTGGGAGCCGAAGCCCCCACATTTGATTGATAATTTATGCTACGTGACGAACCAGATTCATCATGTTGCATGTATAGCCATATTCGTTGTCATACCATGCAACGAGTTTGACGAATGTGCCGTCAAGGGCGATACCAGCACCCGCATCAAAGATTGATGAGTTTTTGCATCCACGGAAATCGGTAGAAACAACTTTCTCATCTGTATAGCCGAGAGTAGCACTCATTGGGCCATCAGAAGCTGCTTTCATTGCAGCGCAGATATCCTCGTAAGAAGCATCTTTTTCAAGCTCACAGGTCAGGTCAACAACTGATACGTCAGAGGTTGGTACACGAAATGCCATGCCAGTCAGCTTACCGTTTAGCTCTGGAAGAACCACACCCACTGCCTTGGCAGCACCGGTGGAAGATGGAATGATATTTTCCAGAATACCACGGCCACCGCGCCAATCTTTCATGGAAGGACCATCAACAGTTTTCTGAGTAGCGGTTGCAGCATGAACAGTAGTCATTAGGCCACGCTTAATGCCAAAGTTATCATTAATTACCTTAGCCATTGGAGCCAGACAGTTGGTGGTACAAGAAGCTGCAGAGACGATGTTCTGGCCAGCATACTCCTCGTGGTTAACGCCATAGACAAACATTGGGGTAACGCTGTCTTTCGCAGGAGCAGACTGGACAACTTTTTTAGCACCAGCCTCGATATGAGCCTGGCAGCTCTCGGTTGTCAGGAAGAAACCGGTACAGTCGATTACGATATCTGCGCCAACTTCATCCCATTTCAGGTCAGCTGGGTTGCGCTCTGCAGTCAGGCGGATGGTTTTACCATTTACTACAAGGTTGCTGCCTTCAACAGAAACATCACCGTCAAAACGGCCATGAACTGAGTCAAACTTTAGCATGTACTCCAAGTAATCTGCATCCAGAAGGTCATTAATACCTACAACTTCCATGTCAGTGAAGTCCTTCGCAATAGCGCGAAACACCATGCGGCCGATACGGCCGAAACCATTAATACCAATTTTAATTGTCATATTACTATCCTCTCCCTATTTAAAGTTTAAATAATCAAGCTACTTCGTTCACTGCTGCGACAACCGCATCAGTGGTAATGCCGAACATTTTGAACAGCTCACCAGCAGGAGCTGACTCACCAAATGTATCGATACCGACAACCTTGCCGTTCAGACCAACATACTTCGCCCAGAAACCAGTTACACCAGCTTCAACTGCAACGCGTGCAGTTACAGACGACGGCAGTACAGACTCTTTGTACTCCGCATCCTGCTTATCGAATGCGTTGGTGGATGGCATAGATACCACGCGAACACTCTTGTCCGATGCTTCAGCTGCTTCCATAGCCAGTGAAACTTCAGAACCAGTTGCGATGATGATTACATCCGGTGTTCCAGCACAGTCTTTCAGGATGTAACCACCGCGCTCAATCAGTGCAATCTGCGCATCACTACGATCCTGATGAGGCAGATTCTGGCGTGAGAAGATCAGTGAGGTAGGACCAGTCTGGTTCTTAATGGCAACTTTCCATGATACAGCTGATTCAACTGCATCACATGGGCGCCATACATCCATATTAGGAATCATGCGCAGGGTGGCAGTCTGCTCAACTGGCTGATGTGTCGGGCCATCTTCACCAAGACCAATAGAGTCATGGGTAAACACTTCGATATGACGCACCTTCATTAGAGCAGCCATGCGTAGAGCATTACGTGCATACTCGGAGAACATCAGGAAGGTAGCACCGTAAGGTACAAAGCCACCATGCAGTGCCACACCATTGATCATGGCCGCCATGCCAAACTCGCGCACACCGTAGTTGACGTAGTTGCCAGCAGGATCTTTAACAACTGGTTTAGCACCAGACCACAGTGTCAGGTTTGAACCTGCAAGATCGGCAGAGCCACCCAGGAATTCAGGCGTGATCTTAGCCAGGCCTTCAATAGCATTTTGTGATGCTTTACGGGAAGCGATGGTTGCACCTTCAGCAGCAACACCAGCGATAAATGCATCAGCACCAGCATCCCAGTCTGAAGATAGTTCGCCAGAGATACGACGTGTGTATTCAGCAGCTTCAGCAGGGAACTCGGCAGCGTATGCAGCAAAACGCGCATCCCAGTCGCTCTCTGCAGCAGCACCTGTTTCTTTATTGTCCCAGCCAGCGTAAACATCGTCAGGGATCTCAAAA
>CAZFCL010000053.1:6856-7260 GCA_964517705.1 uncultured Zetaproteobacteria bacterium
CATCATGGCCAAGTGCTGCGCCATGGCAATCATGGGTTCCTGCCATGTTTGGAGACCCAAATCCAATGACGGTCTTGCAGCAGATCATGGTTGGTTTACCACTCTCAGCTTTAGCGGTTTCGATGGCTTGCTTAATCTCTTCAGCATCATGGCCATCCACACCGCGGATAACCTGCCAGCCATAAGATTCAAAACGGCCTGGGGTGTCATCTGAGAACCACCCCTCAACATGACCGTCGATAGAGATGCCGTTGTCATCCCAGAATGCGATCAGTTTACCCAGGCCTAGTGTGCCAGCTAGAGAGCATGCTTCGTGTGAGATACCTTCCATCAAGCAACCGTCACCAAGGAATACATATGTGCTGTGATCAACGATCTCATGACCTGGCTTGTTGAACTGAGCG
>CAZFCL010000054.1:0-2873 GCA_964517705.1 uncultured Zetaproteobacteria bacterium
GATCATCACGGAAGAAGCAGGTGATCTCCTCTTCCCCTTCACCCACAACCCAGGGGTGGTAGAGATCACGATTTCCCTGCTGTTCGCGCAGGTTGTATTTTAAAGAGTGATGCAGTACCGATTCTCCGGTTGCGCACCATTGAAAGCCGGACTCACCCAGGAGTTTCAGTGTACCCTCAGAAACTGCACCCTCAGCGGGCCAGCATCCGGATGCTTCTTCACCGAATAGCTCTACATGGCTCTGCTGTGCGAGTTGAATATGGTCTAGCGCCCGCTCACGGCCACCTGGATAGGGTTCATTTGGAATCAGTGCATCCTCAACTGTTTCTCGTGCTGTGTTGAAGTCCAGCATGAGAGGGATGATTGGGTGAGCATAAGGCGTGGTAGTAAGTTCGACCTTTCCAGATTCCACCAGTTGGCGGTGCGTGGCTGGAACATCACTCAGCAACGAGGCGATCAGCGTGAGTAGATCACGGCGATCCTGATAGGAGAAGTCGCGTGATTTTTCGATCAGACGACGGGCTACAAAGTTGCGACTGCGAACAGTCTCACCCAGCCATGCGATATGATACCAGGTAACTAAATCCGTGAAGAAGCTGTTACCAAGATAGCTGAGAGCATCGCTCTCCTTTGCATGCTCAGCTAAACTCCAGAGCCTTGCGTAGGCAGGGTAACGATGCATGTTGCGTTCATGGTTCAGGCGGAAGCAGGTCTCAATCAGATAGGCGCGCTCACTCTCTGTGTATTCTCCAGCCTTGTGGGCAAGTGCGGCCAGGAGCGGGTCACTAAGAGCCTCCACTTTACCATCAAGGAAGTCACGAAGGTGGGCGGCATAATCTCCAATCTGTGCGGTCAGAGAGGGGACATAATTGATCACAGCTTTTGCCCTTGGCAGCTGGGAGAGAATCTCCGCCATATCGGTATAATCCTTCATGGCATGCAGATAAACCCACGGCAGGTGGTAGTTGCCAGTGTCCGCTTCGCGATAAAACGGCTGGTGCATATGCCAATAAAAGATGACTGATAGTGGTTTACTCACTGTAAACTCCTGTTGGGTAAAAGTTAGTCTTAAAAAATTCTCTGTATATGAGAAGGTTAGTGGGGTAACCACCACCCTTCGATATCGACATATTTTCTACAGTTACAGCTGGTGCAGACCTTGCCCCAGCATATCAGGCGTGACCAGAACAATGCCGCCTTCCGAGACCTGGAAACGCTCACGATCTTTTTCATGATCGTAGCCAATTTCTGTTCCCTCGGGGAGCACCACGCCTTTATCAATAATGGCGCGCTTGATACGGCAGTTACGGCCAATTTCAACATCCGGAAGTATGACGGAGTCCTCTACCTCAGAGTAGGAGTGGACACGCACATTGGAGAAGAGAATAGTCCTGCGTACGATAGAGCCGGTAATTAGACAGCCACCTGAAACAAGTGAATCAACGGCATGGCCACGGCGACTGTCTTCATCAAAGAAGAACTTGGCTGGAGGCAGCTGCTCCTGCTTGGTCCAGATGGGCCAGTTGGTATCGTACATATCCAAGTCTGGCTGTATGCTGACCAGATCCATATTGGCTTCCCAGTAAGCATCCAGTGTTCCTACATCGCGCCAGTACTGGGGTGTGCCGGTGTTGGCATTGATGAAGCGGAAGGCAAATACATCAGCATTTTGAATGGCAGTTGGGATAATGTCTTTGCCAAAATCGTGACTGGAGGCTTCCAACTTGGCATCTTCCAGCAGGCGATCCCGTAGGAAATTTGCTGAAAAAACATAAATTCCCATAGATGCCAGAGCTTTGTCAGGATGATCAGCCATCGGCTGGGGGTTCTCCGGCTTTTCGGCAAACTCCGTAATGCGGAACTCTTCGTCTACAGCCATCACGCCGAACGCCTTGGCCTCCTCGATTGGCACAGCGATACACCCTACGGTGATATCAGCACCCTTTGCTACATGGGCAGCGATCATTTTGCCGTAGTCCATCTTGTAGATGTGATCGCCAGCGAGGATCAGAACAAATTCAGGATCATACTGGCGGATAATGTCGAGATTCTGATAGATGGCATCGGCAGTGCCTTCATACCAGCCTTCACCGACACGCTGTTGTGCGGAGAGCACCTCCATGAATTCACCAAACTGACCAGAGAGAAATGACCAGCCACGCTGAAGATGGCGCTGCAATGAGTGCGATTTGTACTGTGTCAGTATCGAGATTCTGCGAATGCCCGAGTTGATGCAGTTGGACATGGGGAAGTCGATAATTCGGAATTTGCCACCAAAAGGCACAGCGGGCTTAGCGCGCCATTCGGTCAGCCCCTTCAATCTGGACCCCTTGCCGCCTGCCAGAACCATGGCGACCGTATTGGCCGTGAGTTTACTGATATTACGTTCCATTTGAGCCGAACCCATGAGTATCCCCCTCTAGATGATGGGCTACAGTATATCATATTTTCTCAGCTGTGCATGCGTGATGTCATTTATTCGTATCTGATATAGACTTAGCGAAAAAGGGAAGGGGAGATAGATGAAAATCCACACCATTGCGACCGAGCCTTTCGAGGGGCAACGTCCGGGCACATCCGGGCTGCGTAAAAAGGTAAAGGTTTTTCAACAACCGCACTATCTGGAAAACGTTGTGCAGTCGGTTTTTGATAGTATCGGCGACTTTCAGGGCGAGACACTTGTCGTGGGCGGTGATGGTCGCTTCTATAATCTTCAGGCAACCCAGACAATTCTCAAGATGGCAGCAGCCAGTGGCTTCAGTCGTGTGCTTGTGGGCGAAGGCGGTATTCTGTCTACGCCCGCTGCCTCAAACATCATTCGTAAATATGGGGCCTATGGCGGCCTGATTCTCTCTGCCAGCCATAACCCTGCA
>CAZFCL010000054.1:2883-7046 GCA_964517705.1 uncultured Zetaproteobacteria bacterium
TTGGTATTAAATATAATATCGGCAACGGTGGCCCTGCACCTGAGGCTGTGACTGAGGCGATTTTCGAGCAGACGCAAAAGATCGAGTGGTACCAGACTGTTGAGAGTGATGACCTTGACCTGTCACAGGCTGGAAGTTTCGAGCTTGCAGGTATGAAGGTCGAGGTAATAGACCCGGTTGCCGACTATGCCGTACTGATGCAGGAGCTGTTTGACTTTGATGCGATCAGGGCCCTTCTTAGTGACGATTTTTCAATGGCATTTGATGCTATGCATGCGGTGACCGGTCCATATGCCAAGGTCATTATTGAGGAGCTGCTGGGTGCGCCGAAAGGCACAGTTATGAATGGCGAGCCAAAAGAGGATTTTGGTGGCGGCCATCCTGATCCGAACCTGACCTATGCGCATGAGTTGGTCGATGTGCTCTATGGTGATGATGCCCCCGACTTTGGCGCTGCATCTGATGGCGATGGTGATCGCAATATGGTTCTCGGTAACCACTTCTTTGTGACCCCGAGTGATTCGCTGGCAATTCTTGCTGCCAATGCACACCTTGTACCGGGATATAAAGATGGAATTAGCGGGGTGGCACGTTCTATGCCAACATCATCAGCGGTTGATCATGTTGCCGAAGCATTGGCGCTGGAGTGTTTCGAAACACCAACTGGCTGGAAGTTTTTTGGAAACCTTATGGATGCAGGCAGGGTGACACTTTGCGGAGAGGAGTCATTTGGCACGGGGTCTGACCATGTGCGTGAGAAGGATGGCCTCTGGGCGGTGCTCTTCTGGCTTAATATTTTGGCGGCGCGTCAGGAATCGGTTGAATCGATTGTGGTTGATCACTGGAAGCGTTTCGGACGCAACTACTATTCGCGGCATGACTATGAAGGTGTGGATTCAGCTGCTGCTGAACAGGTGTTGCAAAATGTTCGTGATAAATTCTCTACCCTTCCGGGGCAGATGTTGGCCGGACGTACAGTGAGCAATGGCGATGATTTTTCCTACACTGACCCTGTCGATGGAAGTGTGAGCAGGAATCAGGGCGTGCGTGTACTGTTTGAAGATGGTTCAAGATTGATATTCCGGCTCTCCGGCACGGGCACCAGCGGTGCCACAGTTCGACTCTATTTGGAGTCATATGAAGCCGATGTCGAAAATCAAGGCCAGGATGCACAGGATGCACTCGCAGAGATGATTGCGGCAGCCGATGAACTGTCTGGATTAAGGCAGTTGACTGGCCGTGACAAACCTACGGTGATCACCTGATATGGTTGTGAATCTAGGCACAGGATTTAAAAGAGGCATATCATGAAAAAACCGATTCTCTCACCTGAAGGGTGGGCCATTATCGAGGCGCGAAGTCACGATCCATTTGCCTGGCTGGGCCGCCACTATCACTCCGAAGGTGGAATTATTGTTCGTGCGCATAAGCCGCGTGCGGAGAAGATGTGGGTGGTTCCTGAGGATGATGGCGCTATTGCCATGCATCGTATCGAAGGGACAGATATTTTTGAATATCATTGGCAGGAGGGAGATTTTGATTCTGCCTACCGCCTAAAGATCGAGAATGGCGAAGGAGATAGCTGGGAAGAGGAGGATGTGTATCGCTTTTCTCCCATTCTTGGCGAGATGGATCTCCACCTGATCGGAGAAGGAAATCACTTCGAGAAATATAAAATCATGGGTGCGCATGTGCGTGAACATGAAGGTGTTTGGGGTGTTGGTTTTGCGGTCTGGGCACCATCTGCAGAGCGTGTCAGTGTGGTGGGTAACTTCAATCATTGGGATGGACGTGAGCACCAAATGCGTGTGCGTGGCTCATCTGGCATATGGGAGATCTTCATCCCGGGTCTGCGTGAAGGAGAAGTTTACAAGTTTGAGGTTCGTGCCAAGAACGGTGATCTGCTTGAGAAGGCTGACCCCTACGCACAGCAGATGGAGCTGCGCCCTGCGACTGCCAGTGTAGTCCACTACCCCAATGCTTATCAGTGGCATGATGATGCGTGGGTGAAGCGGCGTGCTGAAACTCAGGCAGCCGATAAACCGATGAATATCTATGAGGTACATCCGGGGTCGTGGCGTAGGGCAGATGGTGGATACCTGAACTACCGTGATATGGCCCATCAGCTGGTTGAGTACTGTCAGTGGATGGGATATACCCATATCGAACTGTTACCAATTACCGAACACCCGTTTGATGGCTCCTGGGGTTATCAGACAGTGGGTTACTTCGCTCCAACCAGCCGTTTCGGAACTCCTGATGATTTCCGCTATATGGTGGATCACTGTCACCAGAATGGCATCGGCGTGTTTCTCGATTGGGTGCCAGCGCACTTTCCGAAGGACTCTTTTGGACTGGCTCGATTTGATGGGACGCCACTCTACGAACATGAAGACCCGCAGCTTGGTGAACATAAAGACTGGGGAACCTATATCTTTAACTTTGGCCGCAACGAGGTGCGTAATTTTCTTATTGCTTCGGCACTTTTCTGGTTGGATCAGTACCATATTGATGGACTGCGTGTTGATGCTGTGGCCTCCATGCTCTACCTCGACTATTCGCGTGATGAGGGTGAGTGGTCGCCTAATAAACTTGGCGGCCGTGAAAATCTTGAGGCTGTTGAGTTTCTACAGCAGTTTAATCATTTGGTGCATGAGCGGTTCCCGGGCGCTGTTACCATGGCTGAAGAGTCCACTTCATGGCCGATGGTGAGTCGTCCAACATATCTGGGTGGTCTTGGCTTCACGATGAAGTGGAATATGGGCTGGATGAATGACACGCTCTCCTATTTTGAGAACGATCCAGTCCACCGAATCTATCACCATCACCAGCTTACTTTCTCAATGGTCTACGCTTTCACCGAGAACTTTATTCTTCCCTTCTCACATGATGAAGTTGTGCATGGAAAGGGTTCGATGCCAGCCAAGATGCCGGGGGATGATTGGCAGCGCTTTGCCAATCTTCGTCTTCTTTATGCCTATATGTACACTCATCCGGGCAAGAAGTTGCAGTTTATGGGGATGGAGTTTGGCCAGTGGCCTGAGTGGAATTTCGATACATCCCTCCCTTGGGACCAATCTAACTTTATGCCACACCGTGGTCTTCAGCTGATGCAGCGTGATATGAACCACCTCTATAAAGATATCCCGGCACTTCATGAGGTTGATTTTGAAGGTGGTGGATTTCAGTGGATTGATTGCAATGATTCTGAGCGCTCTGTACTTAGCTACATTCGCCGTGATAAACATGGAGGTATTGTTGTGATTGCTTTAAACATGACACCGGTACCACGCTACGATTATCGATTGGGTGTCCCGAAGGCGGGTCATTACAGTGAGGTCATGAACACCGATGCTGAGACGTATGGTGGTGGCAACATCGGCAATGCTGGCGGGGTGGGGTCAGATGATCACGGTTTTATGGATCAGCCACACTCCATCGTATTAACACTTCCACCACTTTCATGTGTGGTTTTGAGGCCCGACCAAGAAGCGTAGATTTGATATTACTATGAGCAAAGGCTTTGAGCGGGGTCCGAACCTACTCCTTCGCGGGCTGAACCGACTTTTCTGCTGTGGTTGGCACAGACTCGATAGAGTGCAGTACGAACTTCCTGAAGGGCCTGCCATACTGGTGGGCAATCATATCTGTGGACTTGACCCTTTGTTGATCCAGGCATCAGTAAATCGTCCGCTCTCTTTTCTAATGGCGCGTGAATATTACCTGAAAATGAACTGGCTGCGCTGGGGCTTTGATATGGTGGGGGCGATACCTGTCTCACCAGGAGGTGCCAACGCCTACGCATTGAAGGAGGCAACTGCAGTGGTTAGGCGTGGCGGTGCAATTTGCATCTTTCCGGAAGGGGCAGCCAATCCTCCGATTCCACTCCAAAAGGTGCTGCCCGGCGCTGCTTTAATTGCCCGTGAAACAGGTGCGCCGATTGTTCCATTTAAAGTGTCAGGTGTATGGCCATTTGATCATATTCACCTTTGGCGCCCATTTTATCGCCGCAGTCGTGCGAGGATCGTGATGGGGGAGCCCTTCTACTCTGCCGGAGAAGCAGGTAGGGAGGGTGTGCACAAAGATATGGATGCAATTAGAGGCGCGATAAAGGCTCTTAGTTAACTTAAACCGCACCACCGCCAAATAGCTTCTTGTTAGAA
>CAZFCL010000055.1:0-7028 GCA_964517705.1 uncultured Zetaproteobacteria bacterium
ATGGAGAAAGATCAAAGCCCTTCCCCATCGGTCCTTCCACCTCAAGTAGTGTGCCCGCTTCTGCCGCACAAAGGTGCGTAGAGAGCGAGCCCGCATTTTTAATATAAAATTCGAAAGCCTCTGACTCATCCGGTGCAGAGGCGATGGCAAAGTAACCGGGTGCAGGCTCGTTCGACTTCGGGATCCCAATGCGCATAAACTGACCTGGACTAAATGTATTCAAGCTTCCACGCAGAGGCACAAGTGACAAGCGAACAACTGTATCATGGCAGTCGGGATCGGTAAGAAGGATATTCTCTTTCACCCGCATGCGATATGTAGAAGAGTGTTGCACTCGCGACCTCCGAATCTGGAGTGCTATTGCAACGAAGGAGTGCAGAAGATGCAAGCATCAAAGTGTTTGGAGCTGAGAGCCTTGGCGGCCCACATCTCCGAAGAGAGTTTTGAACAGCTTGCAGCAGACCTTCATGCGCTAGGCGAAGCAGAAGAGACCGATATCGATTCAAGTGTTACCGAACGGGTTGCATGGTTTGCGATCAGCAGTGATGAATCCACTGTCAGAAAAGCAGTCAGAGAGGCAGCACTACATCACGGCCTATCACAAGCGTCGATATCACTGGCCACACTTGAGCAGCAGAATTGGGAGACCGCATGGCAGAAAGATTGGCACGCCATGAGTATTGGGAAAAGATTAAGGGTTCACCCCTCTTTCTGCAAAGCACCAGATGATAGCCAAATCGACATTGTGCTCGACCCTGGCATGGCTTTCGGCACTGGCACTCACCCAACGACACAGCTCTGCCTTGAGGCGATAGAGCGTATTTGCGATATAGAGTCACCAACCACACTGCTCGATATGGGTGCCGGCTCAGGCATTCTCGCTATCGCCGCCATGAAGCTGGGGGCAGGAAAAGCATTGGCCATTGATATGGAGCAGGACTCTGTTGATGCATGCCAAACCAATGCGGCAATGAATGGTGTGGCACTGAAGACTCTATGTGATGATACGCCACCACAGCAGAGGTTTGACCTCGTGACTGCCAATATTCTCGCTGGACCATTGATATGGATGGCAAAAGAGCTCGCAGCCTGTGTTGGCGACCGCCTGATTCTCTCAGGGCTTCTGACAACTCAGGTAAATGATGTGGTTGCTGCTTATATAGCCGAGGGCCTGGTTGAGGCCAGGAGAAATTCTCAAGATGAGTGGGCTTCTGTAGAGTTTACTCGCCGTCCATAGCTCTATCGGCCAAGAGCCTCTAGACCTACACGCAAGCGTGTGAGCGACTCTTCTTTGCCAAGCAGGGCGAGCGTCTGATCAATCGGTGGGGAAACTGGCCCACCAGAGACAAGAATACGTACTGGCTGGGCCAGCTTACCCATGCCAACCCCTTCCGATTCGCATGTGTTGGCAATCAACGCATGCACCTCTTCGGCCGAGAAGTCAGCCAGTGTTTCGATGCCTGTAATAAACTTCTCTACCAGCAGTGCGGTATTCTCCTTGAAATTCTTTGCCACGGCTTTCTCATTGTATGTGGTGGGTGCGGCATAGAAGAAGCGGGCATTCTCAGCCAGCTCAACAAGATTCTTTGAACGCTCTTGTAGGCTTGCAATCACCGCCTCAACAGCAGGGCCATTGGAGATATTCAAACCCAGCAGACCTATCACTTCGTCCGCCAGATCAGCAGGGGCAGACTCGCGCATATAGTGCCCATTTAGCCAATCCAACTTCTGCTGATCGAAGCGAGCTGCGCCTTTACCCACCTGCGCCAGATCGAACAGTTCAATCAACTGCTGACATGAAAAAACCTCCTCATCGCCATGTGACCAGCCAAGGCGTGCAAGGTAGTTATTCACCGCGTGAGGCAAGTACCCCTTTTCACGATATTCGGTAATGGCCACGGCACCATGACGTTTGGACATTTTGGCGCCATCCGGACCATGAATCAGTGGAATATGTGCAAACTCCGGCGCCGGCAGGCCAAGCGCCTCATAAAGCTGAATCTGGCGCGGTGTATTATTTAGGTGATCTGAACCGCGCACCACGTGGGTGATGCCCATGGCGGCATCATCAGCTACCACCGCCAAGTTATAGGTCGGTGTGCCATCGCTTCTAAGTAGAATAAGGTCGTCCAGTTCAACATTGGGGAAGCTGACCTTACCCAGCACCAGGTCACTTACCACTGTCTCACCCACATCCGGAGAGCGAAAACGCACCACATAGGGCGCCCCCTCTGGCCGATCTGAGCGGTGGCGGCAGCGCCCATCATACATCGGCTTTTTGCCTGCTGCGCGCTGTGCCTCACGCATATCATCCAGATCCTCTTTTGAGCAGTAGCAGCGATAAGCATGCCCCTCCTCAATCAGCTGATCCACTGCAACAACATGCTCTGCTTGCCGGGAAGCCTGAAACACCGGCTCATCGTCCCAGTCCAGGCCAAGCCACTTCAGGCCATCAAGAATCACCTGCGTAGCCTCATCGGTAGAGCGCTCGCGATCAGTATCTTCAATGCGTAACACAAACTGGCCGCCGTGATGACGGGCATAGAGCCATGCAAAAAGTGCAGTGCGGGCACCACCAATATGCAGCATACCGGTCGGTGATGGTGCGAAACGGGTGCGAACAGTCATGAACTTCTCCTAATGTCTCTTTTGATGGGTGGCGCAGGATAACCGGAACGCCTGTATATATGTAGAGGCGAACGGAGTTCCAGCTGCCTTGAATACTATCGCAAAAGAAAACATGCTAATGTTCGTGTGAACAGGAGCTGCCATGAGTGATAAGAAACATGAACAGGAAAACCCCATCAAACGCTATCTCGGTATTGCGCTCTTTCTTGTCGGATTTTTCATGCTCGGCTTAGCCATCAACGGCTTTCTTAACTCCTGAGAAAGAGGCACCCAGCGCTATTTAAACGCAGGTTAGCCAATCCTCGTGGGCAGCACTTCTGCCATGGACTACATCAAAATACTTCTTTTGTAGCACTTCGGTCACCGGGCCACGTGAACCACAGCCGATAGTGCGCCCATCCAACTCACGGATTGGGGTAACCTCGGCAGCTGTGCCGGTAAAGAATGCTTCATCAGCGGTATAAACCTCATCACGCGTGATGCGCTTCTCGCGCACTTCGTAACCCTCTTCATGGGCAAGCTGGATGACCGTTGCACGCGTGATGCCATCTAACGCACTGGTCAACTCCGGCGTATAAATGACACCGTCGCAAACCATAAAGAAGTTCTCACCACTGCCTTCGGCCACGAAGCCATCCACATCAAGGAAAAGGGCCTCATCATAGCCATCACGCTGAGCATCGGAGAGTGCCAGCATTGAGCTGATATAGTTGCCATTCGCCTTGGCCTTGCACATAGCAATATTCACATGATGGCGGGTAAAGCTTGAAGTGCGGATACGAATCCCCTTCTCAAGAGCCTCCTGGCCGAGATAAGCGCCCCAACTCCAGGCCGCAACAATGACATGTGTCTTCAGGTTATCAGCACGCAGGCCCATCCCTTCAGAGCCGTAAAAAACCATCGGCCGAAGGTAGGCTGAATCAAGCCCGTTCTCTTTGATGGCCGCAGTTTGTGCTGCATTGAGCTCATCCTTGGAAAAAGGCATCGGCATATTCATAATCTTGGCAGAGCGAAAGAGGCGATCTGTATGTGCCTGTAAACGAAAAATAGCAGTGCCTTGATCTGCATCGTAAGCACGCACCCCTTCAAAAACGCCCATGCCGTAGTGCAGTGTGTGCGTCAACACATGCACCTTGGCATCACGCCAATCCACCATCTTTCCATCAAACCAGATTACGCCGTCACGATCTGCGAAATTCATCCATGCACCCTCTCAATCCACCTCAAGTCGCTACCGCTTGCGACAATCTCTTTAAAAAGAGGCCGTAAATGTAACGTCTAGCCCCTTTGCGCGCCATCCTTAAAAGCAGCGGATATCATTTGCCGTCACCTTCAACAGTGCCTAGCCTGCGGCCATGATTCGCGGCGAAAATCTGAGTAAATCCTATGGTGACGTCAAAGCCCTCACTCCAACCAATATCCATATCGCAGCAGGGAAGATTACTGCCATCATGGGCGGCTCTGGCTCTGGGAAAACAACCATGTTGCGCCTGCTATCTGGCCTTACCAAACCGACTACAGGTCATGTCTGGTACGGCGATGAAGATCTCTGCGCAATTTCTGAGAAACGGCTTTATAAGTTACGCGAAAGCATGGGGATGCTGTTTCAATATTCAGCACTGCTTAACTCACTGAATGTGTACGACAATATTGCTTTTCCACTTCACGAGCATACCAATCTTGATGAATCGGTGATTCGTACCATGGTCTCCATGAAACTGGAGCAGGTGGGACTGCGCGGCTTCGAGCACCTGATGCCATCAG
The DNA here is from genome assembly GCA_964517705.1 of uncultured Zetaproteobacteria bacterium. Taxonomy (GTDB): domain Bacteria; phylum Pseudomonadota; class Zetaproteobacteria; order Mariprofundales; family Mariprofundaceae; genus Mariprofundus. The sequence goes on from CAZFCL010000055.1 coordinate 4,393, forward strand.
AGCTTTCCGGCGGCATGGCCAAACGTGTCGCATTTGCCCGCGCCATTGCCATGGATCCGAAGGTTGTGTTCTTTGATGAGCCCACCTCCGGACTGGACCCTATCTCAGCCGGTGTGATTGCCACCCTGATCAAGGATACATCGAACATGAATCAGATGACCTCCATCGTGGTGACGCACGATGTGGAAGCGGGGCTCTCCATTGCCGACCATGTTATTTTAATGTGGCAGGGCACAATCATTGCCGAAGGCGCGCCAACCGTGATCAAGGGGAGTAGTGATGCGCGTGTACGCCAGTTTTTGGAAGGGCGGCCCGATGGCCCAATTCCATTCTCACGCAGCACTACCACCTATATTGATGATTTAACCGACACCTCTACGATGCGAGCAGAAGCATGAGCGAGCTTATATGCAGCCAGTCTGCGATCACCATCTTCTTCGGCAAACTGGGCCGCTATGTGCTGCGTGGCATTGAAAAACTGGGGGATGGAACACGTCTTGCTGTCCACGCACTCTCACTGCTCTTTGCCAGGCCTTGGCAGGGCAAGCACTTTATCATCCAGCTCTATGCACTTGGGGTCGGCTCACTTGCTATTATTATCATTACCGGAGCCTTTACCGGCATGGTTCTAGCACTGCAAGGCTACTATACACTGGCCAAGTTCGGCTCTGAATCCTTGCTTGGTGCTGGTGTCGGCATGTCGATTATCCGTGAGCTGGGCCCGGTGCTTGGCGCATTTATGATTATTGGGCGTGCAGGCTCCAGCATCACTGCCGGAATTGGCATTATGCGGGTCACTGAACAGACCGATGCGCTGGAGATGATGGCAGTGAACCCCATGCAGCGTATTATCCTGCCGCGTATTATTGCCACCACACTTGCTGTACCACTCCTTGTTTCCATTTTTGATGTTGTTGGCATTGGTGCCGGATACATAGTTGGCGTGGAGTTGTTAGGCGTAAATCCCGGTGCCTATATGGCGGAGCTGGTCGCCAAGCTTGAAATGCTCGATCTCAATGGCGGCTGGGTAAAAGCGATCACTTTTGGCTTCATGATCGGTGTCATCTGCACCTACATGGGTTACCGCGCCACACCCACAACAGAAGGCGTCGCCAAGGCTACCACTCAGGCTGTGGTTGTCGCTTCAGTCAGTGTGCTGATCATTGACTATATTTTAACATCGTTCTTCCTGTAAGGAGTAGATATGCAATCATACAAAAAAACGGAGATGGCTGTTGGCCTGTTTGTATTTATCGGTCTACTGGCCATTGCCTGGCTTGCCATCAAGGTCGGGCAGGTTGGTGGTATCAGTGCATCTGGCTACACCCTGACTGCCAGCTTCAATGATGCCGGCGGCATACGCAAAGGAAGTGATATTATGCTGGCTGGTGTGGTGGTTGGCCGTGTCGACGAAGTACTGCTGACCGATAATGACCACGCCACGATGGTCTTGCGCATCCACGATAGTGTTAAGCTCACCGAAGATGCCTTTGCATCAGTACGCACCAAAGGCATTATCGGCGACCGCTATATCCGTATTACGCAGGGCATGGAAGAGTCTATGCTTGCTGCCGGGGATGAAATCGAAGAGACCGAGGATGCCATCAACATTGAGGATCTTATCAGTAAATATATCTTTAGTGGCAGTGAATAATCACTCCGGTTTACTGACCACACCCCAGAGAGGAGTTTTCACACAATGAAACATTTACACGCAATCTTTGCCATGCTTCTTGCCATGCTTATCTCCACATCAGCATGTGCGGATGACAACGGACCAAGAAGTGTGATTGAAACAACCGTCAATCAGATCATCCATGTGCTTGAAATACGCGAAGATACCTCTCGCCTTACTGACAAAGAGCGTGATGCTATTCGCCAAGTTGTAGATGGGAAATTTGACTATGCTGCCATGGCACGCCGTAGCCTTGGCAAGCCATGGCGCGCCCTTGATGGCGTAGAACAGACTCATTTCATCAGTGTATATCGTGAGCTACTGGAGCGCTCTTACGGCAACCGGCTCAACGAATACAAAGGGCAGCAGGTTGTTTTTGCCGATGCCGAATTCAAAAAGAACAAGGCACGCGTAAAGTCCACGGTGATCGACGGCACACGTGAAACACCCGTTGAGTACCGAATGCATGAAACCAGCACTGGCTGGCAGGTCTACGATATCCGCATAGAAGGCGCCAGCATGGTGCGTACTTTCTATCAGGATTTTAAGGCAGTAGTGGAGAGTGGTGGATACGAACACCTACTGAAGACACTGGAAGATAAAGTCACCAAGCTCAAGCAAAAGGATCAGGGCTAACTGTACGGCCCCCTTCCGCGATGAGTGGCAACCTCTATAAACGCATACTGGCCTCATGCTTGCGCATGTCACTGCTTCTGCTGCTCGGACTCTCTCTGCTCGGTGGATGGCTCTACTGGCAAGCACCAGAACTCGACACCATTCAGCCCGGCTTTGAGGCAGAGCTAAAAGATAGGTTGCAGATTAAAGAGCTCAGCCTCGGACGGCTTAGTTGGGATTGGCGCGACTTTCTCTGGCTAAAATCTGATCACCTCGATTTCACAAGTGGTGATGGTGCCATCGCCTTTCACGAGGGCGGCATCGCCATAGGCATCAAACTCACCAC
>CAZFCL010000056.1:0-7022 GCA_964517705.1 uncultured Zetaproteobacteria bacterium
GCTACACCCACCAGTGCATTCATATTGGCGCCATCACCATAAACCAACCCGCCGGCTTCATGCACCAGCCGACAGATCTCCTTGATTTCCGATTCAAATGCACCGGCAGTATTGGGGTTGGTCATCATCAGCGCAGCAGTATCACTATCCAGGTGTGCTTTTAGCTCTTCCAGGTCAATTCGGCCATCTTCTCCCGATTTCAGTTCAACCGTATGCATACCGCAGAGTGCTGCTGATGCAGGATTTGTGCCGTGTGCAGAGTCGGGCACCAGAACTTTGCGACGATCAGTTTCTCCACGCGCATCAAGGCAGGCCCGGATCATCATAAGCCCTGCCAGTTCACCATGCGCTCCGGCTGCTGGTTGTAAGGTCACATGTGGTAGCCCTGATATATCGCCCAGCCATTGCTGCAGCTCGTACAGCAGTTCAAGTATGCCTTGCGCTGTCTCCTCTGGTTGGTCTGGGTGGATATGTGCAAGCCCTGGCAGGCGCACCACCTGTTCGTTGACGCGAGGATTATACTTCATGGTGCAGGAGCCAAGAGGGTAGAAGCCAGTCTCAATGCCATGGTTCCACTGTGAAAGGCGCACAAAGTGGCGCACTGTTTCCGGCTCTGACAGGGCGGGGATTCCGGCTGGCTGGTTGCGGGAAAATGCGGCCAGTTCCTGTGAAATCTCTCCTTGCACACCTGGCAGACTGATGGATTCAGGCGCCTCGTGTGCGTGTTCGAAGAGCAGGGGCTCCTCATGCTGGAGCCCGCTGCTGCCAGAGAACTTGTAGTCGGGGTTGCTCATTTGCTCGCCCCTAGCACACTGATAAAGTCCATGATATCGGATTGCTCAACCATCTCGGTAGTAGCGACCAGCAAGTGGCGTGTTTCAACACCTGGATCAATTTTCTCCAGTGGTATGCCGCCAAAGATATCGGCATGTTGGGCTGCCACGAGGAATCGGTCACGAGCTTCCTGATCGGCAAAGTTTAAAACGGTTTCGTTGTAGTGCGCACCGTTTGCAGCGGTAACATGTGCAGGGAGTTGCGATACAAGCTGTTGCAAGGCGGCAGCCGAGTGGCGGGCGACTTTTTCAAGCCCTGCATCACCCATCAGGGTCATATAGGTCGCCGCAGCTGTACACATGAGCCCCTGATTCGAGCATATATTGGAGGTCGCCTTTTCGCGGCGGATATGCTGCTCGCGTGTGGAGAGTGTTAGCACAAAGCCACGCTTTCCATTTGCATCTGTCGTCAAGCCGCAGACGCGCCCGGGCATTTGCCGAAGATGCTTCTGTTTACATGCAAAAAGGCCAAGGTGTGGGCCACCGAAGCCCATTGGAATACCGAGTGCCTGGCCGGAGCCAACGGCGATATCGGCACCTGCTGCTCCGGGCGACTCAATCAGTGCGAAGGCAGAGATATCCGAAAATGCCACTACCATCAGGCACTTGGCCGCATCACAGGCGGCGCGTAGCGGCGCAAGGTCGTAAACCGAGCCGTAAAAGTCCGGATACTGTACGATCACACAGGCAGTGTTTTCATCAATTTCAGTGATGACTTTGTCGAGATCAGTGCCAAAGCAACCCATATCAACTTCAGCATATTCACCTTCGAGGCGCGAGAGGTAGTTGGCAGTGACACTGCGGTAGCGCGGGTTGACTGAGCCAGCCATCACAACCCGCTGTTTGCGTGTAATGCGGCGTGCCATCAGGGCCGCTTCAGCTGTTGCGGTTGCCGCTTCATACATGGAGGCATTGGACACATCCATGCCGGTAAGGCGCGCGATCATGGTTTGGAATTCGAACAGCGCCTGCAATGTTCCTTGCGATATTTCCGGCTGGTAAGGGGTGTAAGCGGTTAGGAATTCACCGCGGGAGATGATGTAATCGACCACCGCAGGAACAAAGTGATTGTACGTACCACCGCCGAGGAAATAGCGGCTATTGCTGGCGTTGCGATTCTTCTCTGCCGCCTGGGTGAATTTACGTACAATGCCCGCCTCCGAAAGTGCAGACTCGAGGTTGAGAGAGCCTTTCTCGATCTGAAATTCAGGCGGGATATCTGCAAACAGGTCATCAATAGAGGAGAGCTCCATGCTCTTTAGCATGGCTGATCTATCGCTGTCCGTATGTGGCAAAAATCTCATGATATTCTCGGTCTGCTCTATTAAGTTACAATCAAAAAGCCCGGAAGCCGACCGGCCATCCGAGCTTCTGCATCAAAGTTGCCCGCCGCTACTCTTCCAGAAAGGTGTTGTATTCGTCGTCGCTCATCAACTCAAGGGTGTTGCCGCTCATTTTCACCTTGGCAATCCAGCCAGATCCATAAGCATCGCTGTTAACCTTCTCAGGCTCCTCTTCAAGCTCCTCGTTGGTTTCAAGCACTTCACCAGCAACCGGTGCGTATATGTCGGAAACAGCTTTAACCGACTCAATTACGGCATAAGCTTCACCCGCATCAACAGTGCGCCCTATCTCGGGCAGCTCCACAAACACGATGTCACCAAGTGCCTCCTGCGCATGATCGGTGATGCCAAAGGTGGCTGTGTCACCTTCAATGCGTACCCACTCATGGTCTTTGGTATATTTTAAATCAGCAGGAATTGTCATGGTGTCTCCTCGGTGGAAAAATAGGGTGTCAAATTTAGCGCCGCACGTTGCTCGGCACAAATGGTAAAGTGGTTCGCCCGGCAGTGACCAGCTTACCGCGTATCTCAACGGCCAAGCTGTTCGAGTCCGCATGTTCCGGCTTCACATAGGCAAGTGCCACACCGCCAGCTATTGGACTATGCATGCCAGATGTCACCTCACCGGTTTCAACACCATCGGCAAACACTCTGTAGTGCTCACGCGGAATGCCTCGCTCGGTCAGTTTCAGCGCCACCAATCGCTGCTTTGGCCCTTCGGCTTTGCGCGCCTCAACAGATGCCTTGCCAATAAAATCGCCCTTATCAAGCTTGGTAATCCACATCAGCTTTGCTTCGACTGGTGTCACCTGATCTGAAATCTCATGGCCATAGAGCGCATAGCCCATTTCAGTGCGTAGCATATCGCGTGCAGCAAGGCCGATGGGCTCTGCACCACTCTCTATAAGCTGTTGCCAGACGGGTACGGCAATTGCATTTGTCAGGTAGATTTCAAAGCCGTCTTCGCCGGTGTAGCCGGTGCGCGACACAATAGCATCGACACTACCGATCGTAACATGTACAAACCTGTAGTAAGCAATGGTTTCCAGGTCAATATCTACCAGTGATTGTAGTGTTTTCTGTGCGGAGGCGCCTTGCAGCGCCAGAAGTGCGGTGCTGCCCGACTCATCAACCACGGCTACGTCAAAGGCCTTTGCCTCACTCTGCAAATGCGCCACATCCTTGTGGCGATTGGCCGCATTGATGCAGAGGTAGTACTCACTGTCAGAAATTTTATAGGTGGTAATATCGTCGATAAAAGTGCCGCCCTCATTCAGCAGCGCTGAGTACTGTACCTGACCATCTGCCAGTTTCGTAACATCATTGGTGGTAACATACTGCAGCAAGGCGAGACTCTCTCTGCCAGTAACACGCACCTGCCCCATATGGGAAATATCGAAGAGGCCAGCACCACCCTCGCGCACGGCGGTGTACTCCTTCAGGGCCCCGTTTCTATATTGTACCGGCATTTCAAAGCCTGCGAACGGCACCATCTTGCCGCCAAGGCCAACGTGTTCATCAAACAGTGCTGTTTTTGCTAGCTGCACCACCTAATCGCCTAGGTGTGCCTTGAATGCCTGAATAGTATTGGCCAGCAGCATGGTGATGGTCATCGGCCCGACACCACCCGGAACCGGTGTAATCCAGCCAGCACGCCTGCTTGCTGCTTCAAACTCTACGTCACCAGTCAGCGAGCCATCCTCCAGCCGGTGGATGCCCACATCGATTACAGTTGCGCCCTCTCTGATCCACTCGCCCTTAATCAGTCCACGCTTTCCAGCGGCGGCAATAATAATCTCGGCCCGCTCGATGTGGCTCTGCAGATTTTTGGTAAAGCGGTGACAGATGGTGACAGTAGCGCCCGCCAGAAGAAGCTCCAGCGCCATCGGGCGCCCGACAATATTTGAGGCGCCAACAATCACACACTCTTTGCCATGCAGATCAATGCCCGTTTCAGCCAGCAGCCTCATGCAGCCGTAGGGTGTACAGGAGCGTAAGAGTGGTTGGCGCGCAGCTAGGCGGCCCACATTGTATGGGTGAAAGCCATCCACATCTTTGCCGGGATCGATCGCTTCGATAATTGTCTCTGGGTCAATATGATCAGGCAGAGGAAGCTGCACCAAAATACCATCCACCTTCGGATCATGATTCAGCTCCGAGATCAGCCCAAGCAGGTGTTGCTGTGTGGTATCGGTAGACAGCTCATGTGAGAAGGAGCGAATGCCTGCTTTTTTACAGCCCGACTTCTTGTTTTTCACATAAACATGGGATGCCGGATCATCGCCGACGATAATCACAGCAAGGCCCGGTGCACGGCCATGCTTCTGAGCAAGCGTGGCAGCTTCAGTCGTCAGCGCTTCGCGCATGTGGCCAGAGAGCGCCTTGCCATCGAGAATATTTGCAGTTGGTCTGTTCATAAGAGTGCGCATTGTTGCAGTAAGGGGCAGTTCAGACAATGATAAGCTGTGTAAAATGGCTGCACTGAAGAACCGAGAGGGGTTTCCGAATGAGGCTGGCACATGTTGGTTTGATTGTCGCAGATCTTGAGCGCGCTGCAGAGTTCTACGAGAGCGTGCTTGGACTTACCCGCATCACCCGCCCTGCCCTTGAGTTTGATGGGTTATGGTATGGTCTTGCTGATGGTCAGCAGCTTCACCTGATGTTGCTCAACAACCCTTATGAGGGCTGTGAGAAGCCTGCGCATGGCGGCCGCGATCATCATATTGCGTTGCAAAGCAGTGGCTTTGATGAGGTGAAAGCGCGCCTTGATAGAGCCGGTATCGGTTACTCTCTGAGCAGATCGGGCCGCAAGGCGCTCTTCTGCCGCGATCCTGATGGCAATACCATTGAGCTGATCGGTTAGGACTCTGTCTGTATCAGGCCTTTTTAAGCACGTAGATAATCACATCCCCGTAAAATGGCACCCTGCCACGCATCTTCTCCGGCAGTGATTTGGTAAACCAGGGGCGAATCAGCTCCTGCAGCCAGGCGGCAATACCTCTATCCCTGCCTTGCTGTACTGTCTGAATATCAACGATCTTCAAACCTGCGCGCTTTGCAGCACCATGCATAAATACCATATCCACCGGTTGCAAATGCCCTGATGCCTTGCTCTCCATGTCGATCGGATTGAAGTATTTTGGATACCCCTTCCAGATGGTGACAATGCGTGAGCGGAAACTATCGACATTGGGTGTACTGATGATGATCACACCATCGCGACTGGTGCAGCGCGCCATTTCACGCAGAAGCTGGGAACCGTTTTCGACATGCTCGATCCCTTCAATGCTCACCATCAGGTCAAAAGCATCATTGGCGATCGGCAGAAAGTCATTGGCGTTGGCAAGGGCGCGCGATGTTTTGGGGCCGAAGTAGGGCTGCACATTCTCAATATCGAAAGAGAATACATCAGCGCCCTCATCGTACAGGCACTTGGAGAATAGCCCTGCACCAGATGGCAGGTCACAGGCCCGTTTGCCTTTCAGGTTTGGGAGGTGCTGGCGAATCACAGAGATCACCCTGTCATGTGTGCCGGGGGCTGCTGCATGCGCAGGCCACGAAGGTGCTGCTGCGTCTGTTTCGTTCTCCACCATATTGATCACTCCTGCTCGCCTTGATTGAAGGCGAGCCAATATTACGTTGCCGTACCGATCTTCGCCACTATATCTGGCTTGATGTGCATGATTCTGTTTGCATGCCGATATGAGTCAGAAGCTGTCACATGATGACCTTGTTGCATGGTTTGCCGCTGGCTGCAAGCCGCGCGAGCAGTGGCGTATCGGCACCGAGCACGAGAAGATCGGCTTCTGCATGGATAGCCTCAAACCGATTCCGTATGCGGGTGAGCGCAGCATTCAGAGTCTGCTAACCCTCCTGGCGGAGGGCGGCTGGCAGTCTGTGCTGGAGATCGGCAACATCATCGCACTAAAAAAGGGCCTGGCCTCCATTACACTTGAGCCCGGAGGCCAACTTGAGCTTTCAGGCGCACCACTTGCGACCATTCATCAAACATGTGAAGAGACCACTGGCTATCACAAGATTCTAAAAGAGATCACCGATGAGCTACGCATCGGCTTTCTTGCCATGGGTTTTCAGCCGAAATGGCAGCGGGATGATGTTCCGTGGATGCCAAAGGCGCGCTATGAGGTGATGCGTAACTATATGCCCAAGGTGGGTAGTAGCGGATTGGATATGATGCTGCGCACTGCCACGGTGCAGGCAAATATAGATTATGGTTCCGAGGCTGATATGGCGCAGAAGATGCGCATCGCGCTCTGCTTACAGCCACTGGTGACTGCACTTTTCGCCGCAAGCCCATTTGAAAATGGTAAACCCTCAGGCCTCCTCTCCCGCCGTGCTGTCTGCTGGCTTGATACCGACCCGATGCGCACAGGTGTGCCCGCCTGCGTGTTTGAGGATGGCTTTGGCTTCTCCGCTTATGCCGATTGGGCAGTGGATGCGCCGATGTACTTTGTGCTGCGCGGCAGTAGATATATAGATTGTGCTGGCGCCAGCTTTCGTGATTTTATGCGCGGCCAGCTTGCAGAGCTTCCTGGCGAATACCCCACGATTGAGGATTGGGAACTTCACCTCTCCACCCTCTTTCCCGATGTGCGCCTGAAACAGTTCTTGGAGATGCGCGGTGCTGATGCCGGCCCATGGCCGTGGATATGTTCACTGCCTGCTCTCTGGAAAGGGCTGCTCTACGATGAGGCTGCGCAGCAGCAAACATGGCAGATGGTGGCTGATTGGAGCCATGCCGAGGTGGAGGGTTTAAGAAGGGCAGTTCCTGAAGCGGGGCTAAAGACTCAGTTTAGAGAAACAACTGTGCAGCAGCTCTGTGAGC
>CAZFCL010000057.1:0-7005 GCA_964517705.1 uncultured Zetaproteobacteria bacterium
ATCATAAGAGAGTGCCAGATACATCATCGGCCTAATAACAACCGTATCATTCTCCACAACTGCTCGTTTCTGAATATTGTGCATGCCAAGAATACCGCTCTGAGGCGGATTCAGAATTGGCGTGGAGAGCATAGAACCGAAGATGCCACCATTGGTGATTGAGAAGGTTCCGCCCTTCAAATCATCCGGGTTAAGGCCACCCGATCGCGCCTTTTCTGCCAACGACATAATCCCCTTTTCAATCTCTGCCAGGCTCAAAAGGTGTGCATTTCGAAGTACCGGAACCACGAGCCCCTTTTCACTGCTTACCGCAATACCAACATCCACATAGTCGTGATAAACAATATCATCACCTTCAATATAGGCATTGAGTGCAGGATACTTTGAAATAGCATGGCTTACCGCCCGCACGAAGAAAGACATAAAGCCAAGCTTCACACCATACTTCTCCTGAAATGCAGCTCCGTAGCGGCTTCGCAGATCCATCACTGCCTGTAGATCAACTTCATTAAAGGTGGTCAACATGGCTGCTGTGTTCTGGGCTTGCTTCAGCCGTTCGGCAATCCTCCGACGCAACCTGCTCATTGGCACCCGCTCCTGATGTCTCTCCGGCTCAATGGTGCTCTCAAGCGGTGGACTCACTGGCCCCTTACTACTGATTACCTCTTCTGTGTCGGGTGCTGCAGGTGTATTGTCAAAAGGTACAGGTTCCGGCTCTTCGATAAGCTGCTCCACGGTGCTGCCCGCATCTTCTTCCGCGCCCTTTACTGGCTGTGCACTATCATCAATATAAGCAATCACCTCATTAGGCTCGACAACGTCATCGGCCTTTTTCAGCACACGTGCCAACACACCAGCATCAAGTGCTGTGATCTCCATGGTGATCTTGTCACTCTCGATCTCAGCCAGAACATCATCTACAGCAACTGCATCACCCTCCTGCTTTAGCCATGCGATCAGTGTTGCTTCTGTTTCTGACTCTCCGAGACTGGGCACCTTAATTTCAATTTCCATCATCTGCTCCCTTGATCATCATCTCAACAGTCCTTCAGTAGTTTCGCCGAAGGCGCTATCCAGCAATCTCTTCAGCTCCTCTTTGTGGCGCTTCGCTGAGCCTACAGCAGGTGCTGCCGAGGCCGGACGTGTCACAGCAAAGAGCTGCTGATCCGGCATAAGCTCTTTACGAATTGAAGTGTTCACAAAAAGCCATGCCCCCTGATTGGATGGCTCTTCCTGAACCCAGAACACCTCCCTCGTTGAGGCGTAGTGCTCAAGCTGGAGGCGCAACTCCCCCTCTGGAAAGGGGTAAAGGCGCTCAATACGAAGTAGCACAATGTCATCCACTTTTCGCTTTGTTCGTTCGGCCAGCAGATCATAATACACCTTACCTGAACAGAGAATTACCCGCCGCATCGACTCACCCTGCAAGTGCCGCTCTTCCATAACAGGGAGGAAAGAGCCATCCGTGAAATCACATAGTGGCGAAAATGACAGTTTTTGACGCAACATGCTTTTTGGTCCCATCATAATCAGTGGTTTGCGCGCTCGGCTCATCAGCTGCCGCCTGAATAGATGAAATAGCTGTGCCGGTGTTGTGGGATAAACAACCATCATATTCCTTTCGGCGCAGAGCTGCAGGAAGCGCTCCAGACGTGCTGAAGAGTGCTCAGCCCCCTGCCCTTCGTAACCGTGTGGTAGCCATAACACCAAGCCTGACATGCGACTCCACTTCGTTTCACCTGAAGCGATAAACTGATCCACCACTACCTGTCCGATATTGGCAAAGTCACCGTACTGCGCCTCCCAGATTACCAGCGCACGCGGCTCAGCTACGGAATAGCCATACTCATAACCCATCACGGCCATCTCGGATAGCATCGAATCAATAACAATAAAATGGGAGAGCGGCCCATTCTCCACCTGCCTGAGAGGGATCAACTCCTTGCCAGTTATCTGATCGTACACCACAGCGTGACGGTGGAAAAAGGTGCTACGCCCGGAATCTTCTCCAGTCAGACGAACCCACCCCCCCTCATGCACGAGCGTGGCATAAGCCATTGTCTCACCACAACCCCAGTCCACAGGCTGCTTACCATCCATCATATGAATACGACTCTCATAGATCGTCTCTACTTTCGAGTGCAGGGAAAAGTCTGTCGGTAACCGGTGCACCCGGCGTACCAAATCAGTCAGGAGCTCCTCACTGACAGCAGTATGCGGCTCTTCAGCACCCTCAACAACAAACCCCTCCCAGCGACCCTGCAAGCTATTAACAGGGCTCGGAGACTTATGAGAGTTGCTCCTGCGCACCATCTCAAGGCAATCGCGATACTCAGCAACCATCTTGTCACAATCCGGCTCGCTAAGAATACGATCACCTATCAACTGCTCACGATAGATATGGCCTACAGTCGGGTGCTCATCAATACGGTGATACATGGCTGGCTGTGTTACTTCGGGTGCATCCACCTCATTATGGCCATGTCGACGATAGCAGATCAAGTCGATCACAATGTCTTCATGGAAAGTGTTGCGATACTCGACAGCAATCTCAGCGGCCAGGCAGCACGCTTCTGGATCATCACTATTTACGTGCAAAATGGGCGCCTGCACAATCTTGGCAATATCAGTGCAGTAAGTGGTTGAGCGCGCATCGAATGGGTTGACGGTAAAGCCAATTTGATTGTTAACAACGATGTGAACCGAGCCACCAACACGAAAACCGCGCAACTTGGAAAGCTGTAGCGATTCAGCCACCACACCCTGCCCGGCAAATGCGGCATCCCCATGAATGAGCACGCTCATCACTTCGGTCTTCTTCCTATCCTTACGGCGACACTGACGCGCACGCACACTGCCAAGCACAACAGGTGTAATGATTTCAAGGTGCGAGGGATTAAAACCAAGCGAAAGGTGTACTACGCCAGACGGTGTATACAAATCGGATGAGAAGCCCTTGTGATACTTCACATCCCCCTGTCCCTGTGCCGCATCTTCGAACTGATTACCTTCAAACTCAGAGAAGATATCGGAAAGTGACTTGTCCATGATGTTAGCCAATACATTGAGGCGGCCGCGATGCGCCATGCCCATAATGATCTCTTTGGTACCCTTACTACTCGCACGTTGAATCATCGCATCCAGCATTGGAATCAGACTTTCACCGCCCTCAAGAGAAAAACGCTTCTGCCCCAGATAACGAGTGTGAAGAAAGCGCTCCAGCTCCTCGGCATGCATGATACGACCATAGATATCCCTTCGTGTATCAGCGTCGTAATCCGGTTTGGATCGAACACGTTCGAGTCGCGACTGCAGCCAGAGGCGGCGTGCTGAATCGGTAACATGCATAAACTCCGGACCAATATGGCCACAGTAGGTCTCCTTGAGCAGTGCAATAATATCGCACAGGGGCATCTGGGAGTCGCCGGTGAGGTCGCCGGTCGGGAACTTATGGTCTAGATCGCTCTCGGAGAGGCCGTAGTAACCCAGATCCAGCTCCGGACTGGCGGGCCTTGGATTCAGGCGCAGAGGGTCAAGGTTGGCATGCAGATGCCCATGTATGCGATAGGCTTGAATTAGGTAGATAGCACGTGATGGATACTCAATATCACCGCTGTCCGTAGATGAAGATGGGCTACTTGAGCGATAAGGCAGACCCGGTCTGGGCCGCATCCGATTCAACATATCCTGATGTGAAACCGATAAGCTTCCACCGGCCTCACACATATCGGAAAAGTAGTTCGCCCACTCTGGGGCAAGTGATTCAGGCTCTTTGAGATACTGCTCGTAAAGCTGCTCCAGGTATGCACCTTCGGCACTGAAGAGGTCATCCTGAACCATGTTACCACCTGCCTCTGGCTGATTCACATCTCCTCCATCCCTAGGTTGGCCAGCACTGCTCAACCCTACACCGCCCTCTTCAAGCTATACCAGAGCATGCCGAGGTACTCATGCAGCCCATCGCAGCTATCGGCAAAGACATCCCAGCGCGGCAAAAAGCTGCGCAGATCGTAAGAACCTCTACTTCTCTTATAGTCACAAGGTGCCGGAACAACATTGATACCTTGCTCCTTAAAAACCCTCACTGAGCGCGGCATATGCCATGCGGTAGTGACGAGAATGAGTGTCGACACCTGTTTTTCATGCAGCATCTCTTTGATATTGGCAGCATTCTCCCAGGTGGTGCTGGCAAAGGATTCAACATGAATGCGATCATCCTCCACACCAAAACGCCTGAGCCAATGCTGCATAATCACCCCTTCTGGCTCAGCATCTTCAGAGAGCACCGCTCCTCCACTGACATAGATATCAAAGCCTGTTTTTCGTGCCAGCTCAGCAGCATAGGTTGTACGCATCATGGCACTCCCACTCAAGCTGTCGCGACCACCAAATTCAGGCGCTTTTTCATAAACACCACCGCCCAGAAGGGCAATAGCCGAACTTTCTGTGGATGAGATATGACTGATATCGAGCGGCTCATAAGCCTCCTCTAACGGATAAAGCAGTGCATCGCGGACAGGGGCAGTCGCCAGTAACCAGAACAGTGTAAGAGAGCAGGCAATGAGGAATCGGCCAAAGCGGTGCCGGTGCAACAGCAGGCCGAGCAGACCAAGCAGAATCAGCCCGCCTGGAGGTAGGATGAGTTGAGAGAGCGACTTGGTAAGTAATAGCTCCATCATACGAAGTTCACCATCCCTTTAGTGCCATATCGACAATCTGACAATACCGATAATCATAATCGTCACTCACCACAGCTGCACCGATCTAAAACACCCGAATAGCACACTGGCATAGCAGCTATCCATATCTAGGCACACTGTGATCGCAGTATTATTCATCACTTCATAAACACTGACACGATCTGGCGAAGCTGCCAAACCTCTATATTTCACATCACTGCTTTCCAGATAAGGCACCTGGTTGCCATCAAAACAACACAGCCACTGCCCGAAATCATTTGAAGCCACTGCACCATTGCGTATGATGCCTGCATGAAGCAGATACCTGTCGCCATTCTTGGAGCTACCGGATACACCGGCGCCGAACTCATCCGGCTTATCGATGCTCACCCCGATTTTGAGCTTGCCCATCTTGGTGCACACTCACAGGCAGGGAAATTTGCTGGTGAGGTACTACCTGGGTGCAACGAAAGCGTTGCTTCTATGGAGCTCCAACCCGCAGATGCAACCCTTGCGAGCAATATTGAGCTGGTCTTTACTGCTCTGCCACATGGTGCGGCAGCAGAAAGTGTGGCTGCAGCACTTCAAAACGGCAAAAAGGTTATCGATCTATCTGCCGACTTTCGGCACAAAAAAGATGGCGTATATCAGGAGGCTTATGGTGCAGAGCATCCGCACCCTGAACTATTCAACAGTGCTGTTTACGGACTATGTGAATTCAACAGAGATGCAGCGGCAAATGCCCAGCTGGTTGCCAACCCGGGCTGTTACCCAACATCGACGCTTCTGCCGCTTGTGCCACTGCTCGAAACAGGATTGGTTGACACCTCCTCGATTATTATTGATTCAAAATCGGGCGCTTCCGGTGCCGGAAGAGGTGCAAAAACCGATCTGCTCTATTGTGAGCTCAATGAAGCAGTCAAAGCCCACGGTCTGCCAAGGCACAGGCATGGTTGGGAAATGGAAGAGTGGGCGAAAGGCTTTTCCGGCAGGGATAGCTCCGTTCGGTTTGTTCCACATATCCTTCCTATGACACGGGGTATGCTCACCACCCTGCATCTAAGCGGCAGTAACACCGACTCATGGCACGCGATTCTTATGGAGAGATTTGCCGAGGAGCCATTCGTTAAGGTGCTACCAGAAGGTACACTGCCATCGACTGCAGCTGTAGCAGGAAGCAACCGGTGTGATATTGGCGTTGCTGTTCTCAGCAAAACAGAAGTAGTCATTGTCAGCTGCATTGACAACCTGCTCAAGGGAGCATCTGGTCAAGCGGTGCAGAATGCCAACCTGATGTTTGGACTGAATGAAGCCACAGGGCTGGCCACCCAGGCACTCTGGCCATAACAGTGCACCCCATTTAAACACCCCAATAACCACGGGCTAGAGATAAACAAACAAGAAGGAGCAGAGACATGATTAAACCCTATCTGCACTGGACTCCTGAAATCGAAGACTCTGCCTTCATTGCAGACTCAGCCGATGTGATCGGGCGTGTCAAAATCGGTACTGACTCCAGCATCTGGTATCAATCTGTACTGCGCGGCGATGTTCACGATATTGAGATCGGAGAGCGCTCCAATATTCAGGATCACTCTGTTCTACATACCAGCACCGGTATATCACCCTGTATTGTTGGTAGTGATGTCACCATTGGCCACCGAGTCCTTCTGCACGGCTGCGAAATTCAGGACTACTGCCTTGTTGGCATGGGCTCTATCATCATGGATCAGGCAGTGCTTGAAGCGGGCTGCTTCCTTGCTGCCGGATCACTGGTCACTGAGCAGAAGGTGTTGCGAGGTGGTTACCTCTATGCAGGCAGCCCGGCCAAAGAGCGACGCAGGCTGACCGACGAGGAGAAGGAGTTCCTCAACCGCTCCGCCGCCCACTATGTTGAAGTTGCCAAGAATCATCAGAATAGCTGACATATGAAATACGCTGCCATCGATAGCGGCTCCAACACCTTTCGGCTGCTGATCGCCGAGCCTTCTAATACTACGACACCCTGGAAGAGAGTTGACTATGCCCACGCCATCACGCGCCTTGGTGAAGGGCTACACCATACAGGCCGCCTTTCAGAAGCAGGCATGCAACGTGCATTGGTGGCATACAGAGAGTTTGCACAGCTGCTTGAAAAGCACCGAGTCCCTATAGAGCACACTTTTTCTGCTGCCACGGCAGCCGTCCGTGAAGCTGAAAATGGGCAAGGGTTTTGCAGACGAGTAAAACACGAAACAGGTATTGAGATTCAGGTGATTAATGGTGAAGAGGAGGCCCGCATGTCGCTGGAGGGTGCGTGCTCAGCACTCAACCCGGAAGTGATGAG
>CAZFCL010000058.1:0-6969 GCA_964517705.1 uncultured Zetaproteobacteria bacterium
GGCGCCCTTTTTTACTGTGCTTTTTGACAACTTAAGCCGCTTCATCCTCCGCGCCATCAGTCTCACTCATACCGCCATCATCGACGACCTGACTAAGCTCTTCAAGAATATCCGCATCGGCTGCTTTCTCAACAACCTCTTCGGACACCTCATCCTCTTCAACAGCCGGTTTCGGTGCATTGCGTGTAGCAAGGCCTGTGCCTGCTGGTAGCAAACGGCCGAGAATGACATTCTCTTTCAGGCCAAGCAGCCAATCCGACCTGCCCGAGAGCGCTGCTTCGGTAATCACACGCGTAGTCTCCTGGAATGATGCTGCCGATATGAAAGACTCAGTGTTCAAGGACGCTTTGGTGATGCCTAGCAGAATCGGCTCAAAGACCGCAGGCGCCTTGCCCTCTGCCTCCAGCTTGCGATTGGCCTGCAACACATGCTTCCGTACAGGTTGTTCACCAGCCACAAAGGTGGACTGTCCAGGATCAAGGATCTGAACCTTTCGCATCATCTGACGGGCAATAACCTCGATGTGCTTATCGTTGATCTTCACGCCCTGCAGTCGATAAACCTCCTGAATCTCATCAGTCAGATAGGTTGAAAGTGCCTCAACACCCATCACCTGCAGAATATCCTGAGGTGCAGGTGAACCTTCCATCAGCCGTTCGCCACGGCGTACACGGTCACCCTCCTGAACCAATATCTGAGAGCCCTTAGGAATCTGGTACTCCAGTGGATCGGCACCATCACTCGGCTCAACATATACACGGCGCTTACCGCGAATATCCTTACCAAAAGAGATCACGCCGTCAGCGCCAGCGATAAAGGCCAGGTTTTTCGGCTTGCGTGCTTCGAATAGCTCGACAACACGCGGCAAGCCACCGGTAATATCCTTGGTCTTGCCTGCCTCGCGTGGAATGCGTGCCAGCACATGACCAGCCTTCACTTCAGTCTCGTTATCGATATTGAGAATTGCGCCTGGCGACAAGAAGTAACGCGCTGGAGTATTGGTACGCTCCAGCGTAATCGGATCACCCTCTGGATCTTTCGGATCAACAAGGTGAATCTGTGGGCGCAGTGCATCCTTGCGAGTGTCCGCCTGCTGTGTCACCACACGGCTGGAAAGACCTGTTACCTCATCCGACTGCTCTCGAATGGTGATGCCCTCTTCTAGGTCAACAAAGCGGATCTTACCATCAGCCTCGGCAATAAGAGGCATAGTATATGGATCCCACTCTGCCAGCTTTCCGCCCGCTTTTGTCTTATCACCATCTTTCACCAGCAAATGTGCACCATACGGAATACGATGGCGCTCTAGCTCTTTGCCCTTGTTGTTGCTAATCACTGCCTCGGTATGGCGGTTGATTACAATCTCAGCACCAGAGCCATCTGTCACAGTAATTGCAGACTCCAGTTTCACAACACCGCCGAACTTCGCTTCAACATGCGCCTGCTCAGCAGAACGCGATGCAGTACCACCCACATGGAAGGTACGCATGGTCAGCTGTGTCCCCGGCTCACCAATCGATTGGGCAGCAATAACGCCAACTGCTTCGCCAATTGATACCGGACTGCCATGAGCCAAATCACGGCCGTAGCAGTTGGCACATACACCATCTTCAGCTTCGCAGGTCAGCACTGAACGGATGCGTACCGACTCAATGCCGGCATCATCTATCTTGTCGGCCAGCTCTTCGTTCACCATGGCGCCTGCCGGTGCAACCTCAGTGCCTGAGATCGGGTCAAGCGCGGACTCCAGAAGCACTCGGCCAAGCACACGCTCATAGAGTGGCTCAATCACTTCACCGCCCTCAACAAGCGCTGTCAATGTTACGCCATTCTCAGTGCCGCAGTCCTGGGCGCGAACTACCGCATCCTGTGCCACATCGACAAGACGGCGAGTCAGATAGCCGGAGTTAGCTGTTTTCAGTGCAGTATCTGCCAGACCCTTACGTGCACCATGGGTGGAGATAAAGTACTGCAGAATTGTTAGGCCTTCACGGAAGTTGGCGGTAATCGGTGTCTCAATAATTGAGCCATCCGGCTTAGCCATCAGACCACGCATACCAGCCAGCTGACGAATCTGCTGGGCAGAACCACGCGCGCCAGAGTCAGCCATCATGTAGACAGGGTTGAAGGTCTTGGCCTCCTCCTTCTCCTTGCCATCAGCACTGACCAACTCCTCAGTTGCCAGATTATCCATCATGCCACGAGCAACCTTCTCGGTGGTGTGTGTCCAGAGATCGACTACCTTGTTGTAGCGCTCACCTGAAGTAATCAGGCCATCGGCATACTGTTTCTGAACCTTAGCCACTTCGGCCTCGGCTGAGGCAACAGTCGTATGCTTGCTCTCAGGAACTTCCACATCACCAAGCGCAAACGATGCGCCGGAGCGGGTAGCATAAGTATAGCCGAGAACCTTCAGGCGATCCGCCAGAAGCACGGTCGCCTTATTGCCGGCAACACGGTAGCACTCCTCAATCAGGGCACCCACATCCTTCTTGGTCAGCTCACGGTTCACAGAAGAGAATGGAAGCTCTTCTGGTAGAATCATAGAGAGAATAGCACGGCCAACGGTCGTCTTCTCGCGCACGCCTCGTACACGGCAAATGATGCGACTGTGCAACTCTACCGCTCCGGCATCAAGCGCGCGCTGAACCTCATCAGAAGATGAGAACACCATATTCTCACCCTTTCCAAATGGGCGCTCACGCGTCAGATAGTAGATGCCGAGCACCATATCCTGAGTCGGCACAATGACCGGGCTGCCAGTAGCAGGCGAAAGGATATTGTTGGTAGACATCATCAGGGCACGCACTTCGGTTTGCGCCTCGATAGAGAGCGGTACATGCACTGCCATTTGATCGCCATCGAAGTCAGCGTTAAATGCGGTACATACCAATGGGTGCAGCTGAATCGCCTTACCTTCAATCAAAATCGGCTCAAAGGCCTGAATACCAAGGCGGTGTAGGGTTGGCGCACGGTTCAGCATCACTGGGTGCTGATGGATCACCTCGGCCAGAATATCCCAAACTTCTGGAATACCTTGCTCTACCAGCTTCTTGGCAGCCTTGATCGTATTGGCAAGTCCACGCAGCTCAAGCTTGTTATAGATAAACGGCTTAAACAGCTCCAGCGCCATCTTTTTAGGCAGACCACACTGGTGCAGCTTCAATTCGGGCCCAACCACGATGACAGAGCGGCCAGAGTAATCTACACGCTTACCAAGCAGATTCTGGCGGAAACGGCCCTGCTTGCCCTTAATCACATCAGAGAGTGATTTCAGTGGACGGCGGCTGTTACCGGTAATCGGCTTACTGCGACGATCATTATCAAACAGCGCATCAACAGACTCCTGCAGCATGCGCTTCTCATTACGTGTAATAATCTCTGGCGCATTCAGCTCCAGCAAACGCTTTAGGCGATTGTTACGGTTGATCACTCGACGATAGAGGTCGTTGAGATCGGAGGTCGCAAAACGGCCACCATCCAACGGCACTAGCGGACGAATTTCAGGAGGAAGCACAGGGATAACCTCTAGGATCATCCACTCAGGGCGATTGCCCGAACCCAGCATCGCTTCAACGGTAGAGAGTCGCTTAGTCAGCTTAGTCAGCTTAGTGACAGCCTTGGTAGCCTGAATCTGAGCACGCAGAGACTGGCGCTCCTCCTCCAGATCGATGTTCTTGAGCATTTCACGCAGCGCTTCCGCGCCCATGCCGGCACGGAACTCTTCGCCATACTCCTCAAATGCTTCGATATACTCCTCTTCGGTGAGGACCTGGAACTGCTCCAGACTGGTCAAACCCGGATCGAGAACAATATAAGACTCGAAATAGAGAATGCGCTCCAGCTCTTTTAGGGTTTTATCAAGCAGCAGGCCAATACGTGACGGCAAGCTCTTAAGAAACCAGATGTGTGCCACAGGTGCGGCCAGGTCAATGTGGCCCATGCGCTCACGGCGCACCTTGGACTGAATCACCTCAACCGAACATTTCTCGCAGACCACACCACGATGCTTCAGGCGCTTATACTTTCCGCACAGGCATTCGTAATCCTTGATAGGGCCAAAGATTTTAGCGCAAAACAGGCCATCGCGTTCAGGCTTGAAGGTGCGGTAGTTGATGGTTTCAGGCTTTTTAACCTCACCATACGACCAGGAACGAATTTTCTCAGGGCTTGCCAGGCGAACCCGCAACCCATCGAATTCCTCAATGCTGGATGGCTTCTGGAATATATTGAGAAGTTCTTGCATGACTTATTCTCCTTCGTTCTCAGTTGGGCGCTTAACCATGGCAAGATCAATGCCCAGCGCATTCAACTCTTTGGTCATTACGTTGAAGGATTCGGGAATTCCTGCCTCAAACGTCATGTCACCGCGCACAATAGACTCATACATCTTGGTACGCCCCTGAACATCATCCGACTTCACAGTCAGCATCTCCTGTAGCGTATAAGCCGCGCCATACGCTTCCAGCGCCCACACTTCCATCTCACCGAAGCGCTGACCGCCAAACTGCGCCTTACCACCCAGCGGCTGCTGAGTAACAAGCGAATATGGGCCTGTTGAGCGGGCATGAATCTTCTCGTCCACCAAGTGATGAAGCTTAAGGATATACATATGCCCAATCGTTACCGGACGATCAAACGCTTCACCGGTACGGCCATCATAGAGGGTGGTCTGGCCAGACTCAGGAATATCAGCCAGCTTCAGCATGCGCTTAATGTGTGCTTCCTTAGCACCATCAAACACAGGGGTCGCGATCGGCACGCCACCGCGAAGATTGTTCGCCAGCTCGGTCAGCGCATCATCATCCATGCTCTGAATATCGCTGCAGGCAGACTTATCCTCTTCGTAAGCATCGAGAAGGAATGAGCGCATCTGTTTAGATGGCGCGCCATCTTTGAGCATATTGTCAATTTTCCGACCAAGTGCACTTGCGGCCCAGCCCATATGAATCTCGAAGATCTGACCAATATTCATACGTGAAGGAACGCCCAGTGGGTTTAGACAAATATCAACAGGTGTACCATCCTCGGTATACGGCATATCCTCTTCTGGAACGATCACTGAGATCACGCCCTTGTTACCGTGGCGGCCGGCCATCTTGTCGCCTGGCTGAAGCTTGCGCTTCACAGCAACAAACACCTTCACGACCTTGAGAACACCTGGCTTCAATTCAGAGCCTTCGCGAACCTTGGCCACTTTCTCCTCAAAACGGGATTCAAGTCTGCCGCGCTCTTTGTCCATCGACTCAAGGATCTCGGCAATACGAACATTGGCCTGATCATCAGCGACAGAGATGCCAGACAGGTCTTTCAGGCTCAGCGCCTCAACATTTTCTGGTTTAATCGCAGCACCTTTCTTCAGCCCTTTGAACTTGGCCGCTTTCTGGCCATCCAGCAGTGCCTGCAACCGACTTACAGCATTCGCTTCAAGAATGCGACGCTCTTCCTCTTTATCAGCATAGAGCTGCTCGATCGCCATCTCTTCAATTGCTTTGGCACGATCATCTTTCTCATCGCCGCGGCGGGTGAAGACCTGAACATCGACAACAACGCCCTCTTCACCCGGCTTAACTCGCAGCGAAGTATCACGTACGTCGGATGCCTTCTCGCCAAAGATAGCACGTAGCAGCTTCTCTTCTGGAGAGAGCTGAGTTTCACCCTTCGGCGTGATTTTGCCGACAAGAATATCACCCTGCTTCACTTCAGCACCAATATGGGCAATGCCGCACTCGTCAAGGTGACGCAGTGCCTCCTCGCCCACATTCGGAATATCGCGGGTAATCTCTTCAGCGCCCAGCTTGGTGTCGCGTGCAGCGCCCTCAAACTCCTCGATATGGATCGAGGTGTAAGCATCCTCTTTCACCAACTTTTCAGAGATAACAATTGCATCCTCAAAGTTGTAACCGCGCCAAGGCATCAATGCGACCAATGCATTGCGTCCCAGTGCAAGCTCGCCCAGATCGGTCGATGGCCCATCTGCAATAATATCGCCCTTAGCAACACGCTCGCCCATCTTAACCAGCGGACGCTGGTTAAAGCAGGTGTTCTGGTTGGAGCGGCGATATTTGAACAAACGGTAAATATCTACGCCCGGTTCACCCTCTACCTGCTCATCATCACTCGCCTTCACAACAATACGTTCACCATCAACACGCTCAACAACACCACCGCGACGTGCCACCTGAGAAACACCAGAGTCGCGAGCTAGCGGCGCTTCCATGCCGGTGCCAACCAGCGGCTTCTCACTTCTCAACAGTGGAACTGCCTGACGCTGCATGTTGGAACCCATCAGTGCACGGTTTGCATCATCATGCTCAAGGAATGGAATGAGGCCGGCACAGACAGATACCACCTGTGAAGGAGAAACATCCATATAATCAATAGCATCAGCAGCAGCCATGATAAACTCGCCGCCCTGACGACACTGAATCAGATCTGAAACAAATTTCCCTTTCTCATCCACCTTGGCATTCGCCTGAGCGATCACCGGCATGCTCTCGTCAATCGCAGAGAGATACTCAACTTCATTTGTTATTTTACCATTCACCACCTTACGGTAGGGCGACTCAAGAAAGCCGAAATCATTCACCTTACCATAGGTTGCCAGTGAGTTGATCAAGCCAATATTCGGGCCTTCAGGTGTTTCAATCGGGCAGAGGCGACCGTAATGGGTCGGGTGTACATCTCGCACCTCAAAGCCAGCGCGCTCACGCGACAGGCCGCCGGGTCCAAGTGCAGAGAGGCGGCGCTTATGCGTTACCTCAGAAAGCGGGTTGGTCTGGTCCATAAACTGGGAAAGCTGAGAGGAGCCGAAGAACTCCTTCACAGATGCAATAAGTGGCTTCGCATTCACAACGTCAGACGGCATCATCTCGGTTAGATCGCCGGAGCTCAGGCGCTCACGAACTGCGCGCTCCATGCGAATCAACCCTATGCGAATCTGATTCTCCAACAGCTCACCAACAGAGC